>JAYVVU010000263.1:0-3728 GCA_043786755.1 Actinomycetota bacterium | reverse complement strand
CCGCGTGTGCTCGGTGGAGGAGGCGGACTGCAAAGCACCGCTTACGACTACAACCGCTTCACGCAGATGCTGGTCAACGAGGGCGAGCTCGACGGCGTACGAATTCTGTCGCCGCGAACTATCCGCTATATGACGAGCAATCACTTGCCGGGCAAGGCCGACCTGTCGGCTTTCGGACGGACGTTGCATTCCGAGACGACTTACGACGGTTACGGCTTCGGTCTCGGGGTCAGCGTCATGATCGATCCAGTGAAAGCGAAGATGCCCGGCAACGTCGGCGACTACTCATGGGGCGGTGCGGCCAGTACTGCATTCTGGGTCGACCCCGTGGATCAACTCACTGTGCAGTTCTTCACCCAGTTGCTGCCTAGCGGCACACATCCGATTCGAAGCCAACTGCGCCAGTTAGTCGCGCAAGCGCTACTCGACTGAGCCACGACGACGCCGAGCGCGAACGAACGGGCAGCGCCCGAGCGGCCTGGGGCCGCTCGGTGCGCTGGGCCGCACTGACCTTGTCAGTCGTCATCGCCGTCGTTGACACCGGCACGTACTTCGACGTCGATCGCGACGTCGACACCGACACCGTCATCTTCGTCTTCGCCTTGGTCGTCATCGATGCTGCCACTTCCAGGGGTCGCACCCGTGTCGCCGGTCGTGCCGACGAACTTCGACTCCACCGACGTGGTGATCGCACCATTCTGAAGGGTGGCCGTGAACTCAATGAGGGTGTCGGCTGACTGCAGCTTGACCTCAATGATGGAAGCCCCGTTGCTCTCGGATGTGACGACAGTCCATCCGGAGTTAGTTGTCGCCGAAACGATGGCGAGCACGTTGCCGGCGGTGTCGAGGGTGACGACGCCAGCGTCGCCGATCTGGTACATCGCTTGTGTGGAGGTCAACATGCTCGAATTGATCTTGGTGACCTCAACGTTGGCCTTCGTGACTTGGTCACCCGACGCGGAAGTGCCGTTGGTTTGGGAGTTCGATTGCGAGGCAACCGAGATGTTCCCCTTGGAGTTCGTCTCGGAGTTCTGCAACACCTGGGTGTTGACGAGAGCGGCGGCTGAGCCGGCGCCGAGTACTCCAACGAGCGAGATGATTGTCGTGATGCGCAATTTCATGTTGGTTCCCTTCATTCGGCGGCTACCGGGGGGCGGTAGCCGTTGTTGTGCGGCACACCGTACGAAATGGTCATCCAAGGCAATGCCCGCCAATATCCAAGATTCATCCAAATCGCCGGTCACAATGGCGACATGAAGATCCTGTTGGTGGAGGACGATCGGTCGATTTCCGCGTCTTTGATCGAAGGACTCACCGCCGAGGGTTACACCGTCGAGCACGCCGCTAACGGCGCAACGGCCTTGGCTGCAACCGGATTCGACATGGTGCTGCTCGATCTCGGACTTCCCGATATGGACGGCCGCGATGTTTTTCGCGCGCTCCGCACGCGCGACGCGACGCCGATCATCATGCTCACTGCCCGCGCCGAGGAGTTCGATCGCGTCCTCGGTCTTGAGCTTGGTGCCGACGACTACGTAACCAAGCCGTTCAGTTTTCGCGAGTTGGTTGCGCGCATTCGTGCCGTCAGCCGGCGCACGTTGGACTCTGCTCCACAGAGCGCCAATGAAGTGCAAACGATTGCGGCACTCACGATCGATCGTCGCACGCGTCGAGTGCACGTCGACAACGAGGAGGTGACACTCACTGCGAAGGAGTTCGATCTCCTCGCCTACCTGGCACTCGACGTCGGCGCAGTGCGTACCCGCACGGAGATCCTTGAGAACGTTTGGGATGCGCACTGGTATGGGCCAACGAAGACTGTCGATGCGCACGTCGCCTCGTTGCGCAAGAAGCTCGAGCATCATGACTGGATCCAAGCCGTGCGCGGCGTCGGCTTTCGCCTTGAGTTGGCGGAGTAGGCAATGAAGTGGCGATTAATGCTCGCGTTCGGTGGCCTGATCGCGATGGTTCTGTTGGCGCAGGACATACCGCTGGCCAGCTATCTGCGTCGCGTAGAAAGCGAGCGTTTGCTCTCCGTGTTGCAGAGCAATGCCTTCCTGCTCGCAGGTGCCGCCGAAGACGTCCTCTCTGGCGAGTCCACTGGTGCGGCAATCGACCTGCACATGACATTGTTGGACTACGCCGCCAGCGAAGGCGGATATGTCGTGGTTGTCGACGCCAACGGCGTGCTGGTGGAGTCGTCCGACGAAAGCGACGTGATCGGAGATCAGTTCGCGAACCCGAACAGACCCGAATTTGCGATCGCTCTCGCTGGCGAACCAAACAGCGGCAACCGATCGTCGTTCGATGCGGGTGGCGACATTGTGTACGTCGCGGTTCCGGTCCGTTCCGGATCGATCGTCGTCGGTGCGGTGCGGATCACCTTTCCTGCCAACGTCATCGACCAGCGTGCCAACGAGAAAACCCGCGGATTGGTGTTCGTCGGCGTGATCTCGATGTTGGCCGCCGCGTTAGCGGCTGTTGTGATCGCCAACACCATTTCGTCCCCGCTGCGACGACTGCGGCGCAGCACTGAACAGTTGGCAGCCGGTGACTTCACGCATCGAGCCGCCGATGACGAAGGCCCATCCGAAGTACGCAGCTTGGCTCGATCGTTCAACACGATGACGCAACAGATCTCAACACTGGTCAGCACTCAGCGCGCATTCGTGGGCGACGCTTCCCACCAACTACGCACGCCACTGACGGCTCTGCGGCTGCAACTGGAACGCGCCGCCGCGATGGTCAACGACGACCCCAATGGTGCGCGAGAGCGATTGGAAGCTGCAAGCGAAGAAACCGAACGACTGCAGCGTTTGGTGGAGGGCCTATTGATGATCGCTCGCTCTGACGGCAGCAGACCCGCCGTGGAGCGAGTCGACGTCAGCGCAATGGTGCGCGAGCGTGCCGATGTCTGGGGACCGTTTGCCGATGAGCGCGGCGTGCACGTTGGCGTCGCCTGCCCAAGCGGGCTCGCGGCAATGGCCGTACCGAACGCACTCGAACAGATCATCGACAACTACGTCGACAACGCGATGACCGTCGCGTTGCCGGGCGACACCATCACGATCTCGGCAAGTCAGCGGCACGACTCAGTCAGCGTGCACGTCACTGACGAAGGCCCAGGAATGCCACCAGAACACCTCGCTCGCGCGTTCGACCGCTTTTGGCGAGCACCCGATGCAGCGCATGGCGGATCGGGCATCGGTTTAGCAGTTGCGCATCATCTCGCAGAGCTCAGCAGCGGATCGGCGGAACTCCGCAATCGCACCGACCGCAGCGGTCTCATCGCCAGCGTCGAGTTACCAGCCGTTGATTAGAGGGTGACGGTGGCAGAGCAGCGACCTGCGCGCTGATGCGACACGTTCACGGTGACCTTCGTCCCTGCGCTGCCACCAACGATCCATGTGGCAAGCACACGATCGGGTGTGCCGTCGTGCTTCCCAGCGCTGGGCTTCATCGCCACTCGTCCCGCCAGTTGCCCGAGCTCTACCCGCGCACCACCTGGCGTCAGCACAGTCGCGCCAGTGAGTTCAGCGACCAATGGAAGCACGAGGTTGTCCTTGCGTGCCTTGCGTGAAATCTCGGTGGGCAGCCAGCCGGTGTTCGCGATACCGACTTCGACGCGATGCGTGTCGCCAGCGAGATGAATGACTCTGGTGTGCAGCACCTCCAACTTGGGTGAGCACATCGCTTGGAAGACGGCAAACTCGGCGTGCGGGCGAACC
>JAYVVU010000262.1:0-20220 GCA_043786755.1 Actinomycetota bacterium | reverse complement strand
CGGCGATTGTCGGCTCGGTTTCGGCGGTCTTGCCGGCGTACACGTTGCGATACACCTGGCCGGTCAGTTCGCGAATCTCGAACATCAATTCGTCGGTGATCTGGCGCAGCACGAGGTGCTGATCTTCACCGCGACTGGCGTAGCGCTCGACGTTGATCGGACGACCAATCTTGATCGTGCACTCACGACGGAGTTTGGGGAACTTGGCGTCGGGCGGTTGAATCTCGCGCGTGCCGACAACACCGACCGGAAAGATTGGGCAGCCGACTTTCATTGCGAGTCGCGCAGCACCGGTGCGACCTTTGTAGAGGTCGCCGTCGCGGCTGCGCGTTCCCTCGGGGAAAATGCCGAACAGTTCGCCGCGGCGCAACACGCGCTCGGCGGTATCGAGCGCCGCTTGGCTCTTGTCGCCACCGGCGCGATCGATCGGGATCATTCCCATCGCGGGAAACAGAAACTTTGTCTTCCACGAATCCATGTACTCGGCCTTGCCAACAAAGCTGATGTTGCGAAACACCTGCAACATCAAGAACGCGGAGTCGAGAAAGCTGACGTGATTGGGGCACAGAATCGCCGGTCCGTCATTGGGCAGGCGATCGAAGCCCTCGAGATTGAACTTCCAGAGCTTGTTGGTGACGGGGCGCGCGACGCGGCGAAACCGGGTCTGCAACTTGCCTGCGCCATCAGCATTCACAAGCCTGATGTTACGTCAGACCTGCCCTGAAAGGGGAACGCCTAAAACGCCAGCGGCGGAGTGGATTCCATGGCCCGCCGCAGCGGCGGCATCAATTGCAGCAATCGCATTGGGTGTATCGAGGTCATTGTCGAGCGCTGCCCGCACATCGTCGATCACGCCGTGACTTCCGCCACTGTCCCCGTGCGGAGCGCTCAGCCACGCCTGCAGCCGTGCTGCGTTGCGTGGCATCAGTTCGTCGTCCCACTCCCACTCCTTGCGGTAGTGGTGCTCGATGATCGCCAAGCGAATCGCCCGGGGGTCGTACTCGGTGCGCAACTTGTCGACGAACACCAGGTTGCCCAGGCTCTTCGACATCTTCGAGCCGTTCATAAACACCATCGCCACATGCATCCAGTGCTTCACAAACGGTTCGCCGGTGGCCGCTTCGCTTTGGGCACGCTCGCACTCGTGATGCGGGAAGATCAGGTCAGTGCCACCACCATGAAGATCGATCGTCGTTCCGAGTTCGCGCAACGCAAGTGCGCTGCACTCGATGTGCCAGCCCGGACGACCTGGTCCCCACATCGTGTCCCAGCTCGGCTCGTCGGGAAGCGACGGATGCCAGAGCACGAAGTCGAGTGGCTGGCGCTTGTGCGGGTCTTCCACGTTGCCACCGCGCTGACGTGCGAACTCAATCATCTGCTCTTCGCTGTAATGGCTAAGGGTTCCGAACGAAGGGAACTTCGACACGTCGAAGTACACGTTGCCGCCGGCCTCGTATGCGAACCCGCGCTCGAGCACCATGCCGATGAAACCGCGAATGTCGGGTATTGCGCTCGACGCGCGTGGCGAACTGTGCACCGGCAACGCGTTGAGCGCTTGCATGTCGCGCTCGAAGCGCGCCTCTTCGCCTGCTGCCAGGTCGAGATAGTGCACACCCAACTCGCGCGCCTTGGCGAATAGCGGGTCGTCGACGTCGGTGACGTTGCGCACACAACGCACTGTGTGGCCCATGTCGATCAAGCGTCGTTGCAGCACGTCGTACTGGATAAACGTGGAGGCGTGGCCGAGATGTGTCGCGTCGTAGGGCGTAATGCCGCACGTGTACATCAGCACCTGCGTGCCAGGCTCGAACGGCACCACTGCTTGGCGGGCGGTGTCGTACAGTCGAATCACTGTGTCACCTGGTCGGGACTGGCCTCCGCTGCGCTTCGGCTGCTCCCTCCGTGCGGCTCGTCGCTGGCGCTTCCCTCGCCGCCTCGCTTCGACTTAGCGAGCCGTGGATCGCCTTTGATTCCGGCGACTTTCGGCGCTACCCGCGTTTTGTAACGCACGTTCAACTGCAACAACACCGCGGTAAACGCCTCGATCGCTGTGGCATTCGACAGTTCGCCCGCATCGAGTGGGCGACAACCTGGGATCTTGCTGACGATGTCGCTGATCGTGATCACGGCCTCGGGGTCGTCGCCGCAGATCAACACATCGCTATCGATTGGCTCGCCGATGTGACCAAGTTCGGTCGCAGGTAGGTGGTGAAACGCGGCCACAACGCGGCATTTGGGGACTGCGGCTTGCACGTGAGCGGCGACGCTCCCCCGCGGCGGCACCAGTGGTTGGAATTCGTGGCCGACGCGCACCAATGCGTTCGCCATGCTGACCACAATCTTGCCTTCCAGTGCCACCTTGTGTTCTTGCGCGATGGTGGCGGCACCATCCCACGGCGTCGCGATGATCACGACATCGCAGTCCGCCGCGCCGGCATTGTCGGCGTACGCGAGACGTGGCGCAAGGTCGGGCCACTTTTCGACCAGGCTGTCTCGGGCTTCCATCGCTCGATACTTCGAGCGCGAGCCGATCACCGCGTCGTAGCCGACCGAGGCAAGGCGCGCGGCGAGCGCGCTGCCCGCAGGTCCTGTGCCGCCCAAGAAGCCAATACGCATCGGGTCAGCCTTGCACACCATCCACTCATACAAGAAGGCCGGTTACGCTGCCCACATGGGTCTTCTCGATGGTAAGAACATTGTGATCACCGGCGTCCTCACCGATGCTTCGCTTGCGTACGGCGTTGCCGTGCTCGCGCAGCAGGAAGGCGCTCAGATCGTCCTCACCGGCGCTGGTCGTGCGCTCAGCCTGACCGAGCGCACTGGTCGCAAGTTGCCGCAGCCCGCCGAGGTGTTCGAACTCGATGTCACACAACCGGCGCACTTAGTCAGCGTGCGTGAAGCACTCGAGAAGAAATGGGGTCGCGTCGATGGCGTGCTGCACAGCATCGGCTTCGCGCCCGAAGCGTGCTTGGGCGACGACTTCATGGCACCGCAGTGGGAAGACGTGTCGGTCGCGCTGCACATCAGTGCGTACTCGCTGAAGGCTCTAGCGGAAGCGTTCGTGCCACTGATGACCAACGGTGGCGCCTTCGTCGGCCTCGACTTCGACAACACGGTCGCATGGCCGGCATACAACTGGATGGGCGTAGCCAAGAGTGCGCTCGAGAGCGTGAGCCGCTATCTCGCCAAGGAACTCGGGCCGAAGGGGATTCGCAGCAACCTCGTCGCAGCCGGGCCAGTGAAGACAATGGCCGCGAAGAGCATCCCCGGCTTCAAGAAATTTGAGGACGTGTGGGGCGATCGTGCGCCGCTCGGTTGGGATGTCACCGACTCGTCGGCCGTTGCCAAAGCGTGCATTGCCCTGCTCAGCGATTGGTTCCCGGCGACGACGGGCGAAGTGGTGCACGTCGACGGCGGCTACCACGCCATCGGCGCCTAACTCGCCCGTGAATCGTCTCGCAGAGGAAACATCGCCGTATCTTCGCCAGCACCGCGACAACCCAGTCGACTGGTATGCCTGGGGTCCTGAGGCGTTTGCCGCAGCGGCCGAACGCAACGTGCCGGTCCTCTTGAGCGTCGGGTACTCGGCGTGCCACTGGTGCCACGTGATGGCGCACGACTGTTTTGAGGACGTTGACGTTGCGGCCCGGATGAACGAGTTGTTCGTGAACGTGAAGGTGGATCGCGAGGAGCGACCCGACGTCGATTCGATCTACATGGACGCTGTACAGGCGATGACCGGTCGCGGCGGCTGGCCGATGACCGTGTTCATGACGCCGAGTGGCGAACCGTTCTACGGCGGTACCTATTTTCCTAAAGCACAATTCATGCAGTTGATGGCTGCCATCGACGATGTATGGCGCACGCGGCCCGACGACATCAAGAACAACATCGCCGCACTTACTGAGTCGTTGCGTCGCACGGCGCTTGTCACGCCGCTGAATGATGTGCCGGGGTTCGGGATGGTCGGGCTCGGCCTCGATCAGTTGGCGGCGAGCTTCGACTCGCGTTGGGGCGGTTTCGGTGCCGCGCCGAAGTTCCCATCGACGATGAGCCTCGACCTCGTGGCGCAGTCACTGCTGCATGAGCCAGATGAGCAGCGTTCAAACATCCTCGTTACGTCGCTCGACGCAATGGCCAGTGGTGGTATCTACGACCACATTGGCGGCGGCTTTGCCCGCTATTCGGTCGACGTCCAGTGGCTCGTCCCGCACTTCGAGAAGATGCTCTACGACCAGGCGTTGTTTGTACGGGTGTACGCCCACGCAGCCGTCGTCACCGGTCTTCCCCACTATCGACAGATTGTGGAGGAAACGATCGAGTACGTGCTGCGCGATCTGCGTCATCCCGATGGCGGCTTCTACTGCGCTGAAGACGCCGACTCGCCCGACGAGCACGGCCACGGTCACGAGGGGCTGTTCCACACGTGGACGATCGACGAAGTGCGCGCCGTCTTGGGCGCTGATGCCGACGCCGCGTTGGAGTGGTACGAGTTCACGGCCGAGGGCAACTTCGAGGGTCGCACGATCCCCGCTCGTTTGCATCACCGCGGCGACTTGCAACGGCCCGCCCATATCGAGGCCGCTCGACAGGCACTGTTTGAGGCGCGCAGCACGCGGCGGCGGCCGGGACTCGACGACAAGGTGCTCACCGAATGGAACGGGTTGATGCTCGCCTCGTTATGCGAGGCCGCCGCGATTTTCGACCGGCCCGATTGGACTGCGGCAGCAATTGCCAACGGTGAGTTCTTATTGCGCAGCTTGCGTCGCGCCGATGGTCGTTGGCATCGCTCGTGGCACGCCGCTGGCGAGCCACAGGCGCGCCATGATGCGCTGGCCGGCGACCACGCGGCACTGATCGATGCGTTCACGCGCTTGGGTGAGCTGACCGGCCAGGCCGGTTGGATCGCTGCAGCACAGGAAGTCGTGGAAGTTCTGCTTGATCACTTCTGGGACGTTGATCGCGGCGGCGTGTTCACGACCGCCGACGACGGCGAGCGACTCGTCGCGCGCCAGAAGGAACTGTTCGACAACGCGACACCGTCGGCCAACTCAACGGCTGCGATCGCGCTCTATCGACTCGGCGCGCTGACGGGCGAGGCACGCTACGCGCAACACGCCGACCAGATCCTGCGCCTGCTGGGTCGGCCAATCCCGCAAGCACCAAGCGGGTTCTCGCAGGCGATCACGGCCATCTGGCTACGCCACGCGGGGACGACAGAGATCGTTGTGACTGGCGATCGCCCGGACCTCGTCGCCGCAGTTCAGCGACGCTGGCTACCGAACGCCGTGCTCGCATGGGGCGAGCGGTACGAGAGCCCGCTATGGGATCAACGAGTCGAGGGCATGGCTTATGTGTGTCGCGACCACGTGTGCCAGTTGCCGGTCACCGATGTGGCTGCCTTGGGTACACAGTTCGGGTGACAGCCGCGCGGTCGTGCGTGCGGTAGACGCGCCAAGCGAGCCACACCAACGGAATCTGCAACGGCAGACGTCCGTATGCAATCAACCTTTGACCCCACGCGCGATCCGACCAGTCGACAGCCATCTGGATGTTGGCAGGAAAGACGACGACGAAAAGTGCCAGCGCTAGAGCTCCGCCGAATCGGCGAGTGCGCGGTACCGCGACGAGCGTCGCCACCGCCAACTCCGCCGCTCCGCTCACGTAGGTCCACATCCGTGCCGTTCCAGGCAGCGCGTGGGGAACGATCTCGTCGAAACCGTTGGGAATGACGAAGTGGGCCAGCCCTGCCGCGCCGAGAATTGCGATCAGAACCTTCGTCGGCGTACTCATCAGCCGCAGCGTACGTAACTCGCAACACCTAACTGCGACTCCCTATCGCGCGAAGTGACGCGCCTCGCACGCAAAGTCGCAGGTCAACAGCGATCCCGCGCGTCACTTCCCGACTTTGGCGTCTCCCAGCGGCTTGCGCACGACTGCGAACTCGGGGAGGCGTCGCGCCACTTCGGTGAAGCCGGCGTCGAGGAACATGCCAAGCGAGCCGAAGTACATCGACTTGTCGGACAGTTGCGCCCCAGCGCAATCGCGCGGGTACGCCTCTAAGCAATGTGCTCCGTTGGATCGGGCGAATAGCTCGGCACCCGCGAGTAGTTCGCTGGCCAGTCCCCTATGGCGCGCATCGGAAACAAGATAGAAGCAGGTGATCGACCACACCGGCGTGTCGTCGGGAGATCGCCACCCGCGCGAGCGCTGCCTTCGCGGTAGCGAGCGAGCCCCGGGTGACACCGCGCACCAGCCGACGGGCTGATCATCGACGTAGCCGACGACTCCTACCGGCGCACCACCGCGCACCTCGTCGTGTAGGGCGTCACGCCGCGCATCGGGTGTCATTGCGTCATATGCGTGAGGTTCCCACGCCCACCATTGGCACCAGCAGCCCTTGTCGCCGCCACTTGGCCCGAGGACCTGTACCACGTCGGCCCAATTCGCGCTGGTGAGCGGCCGCGTCGTTAGCACGTCATGCAATCCATGATGGGAAGTTGCCAGGGCCAACCTCAACCAGTCCTGAACCGTCCGGTCGAGCCACCACGATTTGTCCGTGACGCACCCACATCAGGTACTCGCCGTCGGGCGACCACACGGGGAACGCATCCTCGACCTGATTGTTCGTGATGCGAATCTCACCCGTGCCATCAGGATGAATCAGGTGGATCTCCATCTCGGGGCCCATCCCCGGCTCTTCGAGTTCATCGAAGTCGGCTTGCGTGTGGAATGCGATCCACTTGCCATCGGGCGACCACGACGGACCCATCTCGTACGCGCTGTCGCCAATCACTATCTCGTCACCGGTGCCGTCGAGGTTTACGAGCCGGATGTCGTAGTAGCTCCCGCCCGAATACGTGAGCGACTGCGAATCAGGCGACCACGACGGATACTCGCCGTGGCTCGACGTCACAGCTTGCTGACTCGATCCGTCAGCCTTCATCACCCATATGCCGTGGCCACCAGCGCGGTTCGAGTTGAACGCGATCATCGTTCCGTCCGGCGACCACGCGGGACCCCAATCGGAGAAGTCGGGATCGTTGACGAGGTTCCGGAAGTTTGAACCGTCAGCGTTCATGATCCACAGTTCGCCATCGTCGGCCTCGGTGAGCGTGCGCACGACGATGCTTGTTCCATCGGGCGACCACGTCGGATCGAACTCGCCGTTGCTGGTTAGCTGCACGCGGTTCTCGCCCGTCGCATCGCTGACCCACACACCCGTGTCGTAACTGAAGACGATGCGACCCGGAAGCGCGTCGATGTCAATCGGGCCTGTGTTATCGATGACAGCGGTCGAGGTCGTCGCGGCGGCAGGTTGATCTTCGGAACTGCAGCCGAGTGCGAACGGGCACAAGATCGCCAGACCGCACCAGAGTCGCTTCACGGCACCATCATCGCGGCTACCAGCGGTTGTGGTGCACGACTTCGATGCGCTCGCGTCGCGGTCGTGTGGTCGCCGATCCGCTCGGCTTGTCGGTTGGGGCGCGCCAGCCGAGTGCAACTGCACCGACCTGCATCACGTGGTCGGGTACGCCTAACGCGTCGAGCGCCAAACGCGCGTTACGGAAGATGCCGAAGTAGAGGGCGCCGAGGCCGCGCTCTTCGGCGATCAGCAGCAAGTTCTGTGTCGCCATCGCTGCGTCGGTCAGCCAGAACGGAACTTCCCAGTTGGCGGCGATCTCCAGGCCGTGACCGGCCTTGTCGCCTTCCGCGTAACGACTCGTGTACGCGTTCGGATCGGCGAGCGGCAGCACGACGACGGGCGCAGCGAGGACTCCCTCGTCGAACCACTCATCTCCGACGGTGACCTTCCAGAAATTGGTCAGTGCGTCGCCCGAGAGCGCGAGGAAGTGCACGCCTTGGCTGTAACCGGCTGATGGTGCGCGTCGCGCAAGGTCAAGCAGCTCGTTGACGAGTTCTGGTTCTAGCGCCGTCGACTGAAACGTGCGCGTCATACGCCGACGACGGATTACGTCGTCAAGAAGCGACATCGCGGCTACTGAGTGCGGGCGCCGAGCTTGACCAAGGCCTCAGCCATGATCCAGCCGTGCACGACCAGCGAGCCCGCGCCCTTGCCCGGCACGCCGGTGAACAGCGCAGCGACCTCGGGCTTGACCTTCTCGGGCTTCAGCGTCTCGTGATCGAGAAATCCGCTCTGGCCGTTGGCCTTGACGACGAACGACTGCTCGTCGTACTGACCGTCGACACCGAAGCGCTTGGCCAGACGACGACCCCAAGCACGCTCTTCGCCCACCGCACGATGGCCGGGACGGGGAATTAGTTCGTCAACGCTGCGGAAGCCCTCGAGGGCACCAGCGAGCACAAAGCGGGAACCGACAACGACGTCTTCGTCAGGGAAGGCCATCAGGGCACGGTGGAAGGCCTCGGTCATGAGACCCTTCAACACGCTGTCGCGCTTGGAAGTGCGCTTCACGCTGAGCAGTCCGAGCAGCACACACGGCGTTCCACCGATGCGCTCGAGAGTGGCGAAGGCGAAGCCGTGGAGATTGCCATCGATGCGGGCCGATGTGATCAGCACCCAATCTTCTTTGGCCTTGGAGAGCACGCCAATATCGAAAGCACCGCCCATCGACGCCATCTCATCGAGGTCGGCGTCGTTGAGTGCAGCGCAGTCCCTGGTATCAACCTGGATTGCCATCGCGCTCTAACTCCTGTCGAACTTGTGCCTCTAACAGTCATCTATTCTGCCACCAAATTGACCCGATTCCTTGCTCGGAGCGTGTGACCCCCGCGCACCTAAGCTCGACGAAGTGACCGAAACGCCAGCTCAAGGGCCATTCGACAGCGAGCAGACCCCCGCATGGCAGGCGCCGCGCGCATGGCCGAGTCCGCCCACAACCCAGGGCTCGCAACTCGTCAAACCCTCGAGGCGTTGGCCGGTTGGCGTGACCATCGCAATTGTCTGCGTGCTTGGCCTTGGCGGATGCATCGGAAGCTTGGTCCTCTATGCCTATACATCCGGTCGAGCGCACGAG
This sequence comes from Actinomycetota bacterium, assembly GCA_043786755.1. Lineage (GTDB taxonomy): Bacteria > Actinomycetota > Acidimicrobiia > Acidimicrobiales > Ilumatobacteraceae > UBA668. The sequence continues at coordinate 11,221 of JAYVVU010000262.1, read as the reverse complement.
TCGTTTCGGAGGGCGGAGCAGTTCGACGATTCGACCGTTCGCAATCGCGCTGACGAAGTCTGCGCCGCTTTGTTCACCGCAACGGACAAGCTTGCCTTGGCCGAATTTGCTGTCGTCAGCGATCGAGTAGCGGCGGAGAACGAGGCCATCGGCGACCTGATTCGCGATTTCGGAGACCTTGACCAGAGTGTGTTGACAGATGATAAGCCTGCGTTGCAATGGCTCGGCGACTGGAAAAGCCTCGTCACTAGACGCACGGAATACGCAGCCGCGTTGCGCGACGATCCATTGGCTCGGCGGCCGGCATTGCCGCTGACCGACGGCTATCCGATCTCGCGGCGAATGTCATCTCTGCATGACGGATGCGCAGTGCCGATAAGTGTTTTAGATGACTTCGAGATCAGCCCATTCCGAGATCTTGAGGAGTGCACATACGCGATCGAACTTCACATCTGTGCGACGCCGGACGGTGCGGTGTTCATCGACGGCTTGACGCCGCACAGCGAAGCCGAGGTCTGGGTTCGGTTCGGCGATGCCGTCAGTCGCTCAACGCAGACGGCCGACTCGGTTGGTCGCATCGAGCTCATTGGTGTGCGTTTGGGTAACGGCACCGTCGTAGCGGTCGACGCCGTCATCGAAGAGTTCCGCGGAGTCGTGATGGCCGCGTAGGCGTTGCTAGAGCACGACCGCGTCGTGGCCGAGGGCCATGCGCAACTCGCCTACGACCCGATCGAGATCGACGCAGAACTCGTCGGCTAGCCGCAGGATCTTGCCCTGCCCGATGTGCAGATACACGGGTGAACTGCCGGGGTGATCGCGCAAGATCTTGCGGATCTGGTGGATCTTCAACTCGTTGAGCGAGGTCGCCGGCACCCGCAGGCGCAGCGGCGCAGAGTTGCCGGCGTCGAGGCCCTCGAGGATTTGCACGTCCTGCGCCATGAACCCTGGGCGCGATTCGTCGCGCTTGTCGATGCGGCCGCGCACGGTGACGATCGCGTCGTCGATCAGCTTGTGCCCCTGCTCGCTGAGCACCCTAGGGAAAACGGTGACCTCAATCGTCGCGTCGAGGTCTTCCAGAATGAAGACCGCCATCTGGTCGCCCTTCTTCGTGTACTTGCGCGACATGTTCGTGATCACGCCACCGAGCAGGACGATGGCGCCGTCTTCCTTTTCGGCAGCTTCGGCGACGGAGCAATCAACCTTGCGCCTCAACGCTGCTTCGACGCCCAGCAGAGGATGGTCGCTGATGTACAGGCCAAGCATCTCTTTCTCGAAGCGCAGGCGATCGCTCTTGTCGAATTCGAGCGCGGGTATCGATACGCGCTCGTTGAAGCCGTGCACCGTGTCGTCGCCACCCAGATCGCCGAACAAACTCATCACACCTTGATCGCGCTCGCGACGGCGCACGACGGTGCCATCGATGATCTGTTCGAACACAAGCAGCAGTCCCTTGCGCGGATGGCCCATTGAGTCGAATGCACCGGCTTTGATCAACGACTCAACGGTGCGTTTGTTGAGCACCGGCTCGGGAACGCGCTCGACGAAGTCGTGGAAAGAATCGAACGGACCGTTCGCGTCGCGCTCCTTCAACAGCATCTCGACCAAGCCCTGGCCGACGTTGCGGATGGCTGCAAGGCCGAACGTGATCGCGCCTGGACTGCCGAGTGGCAGCACTACATCGACGGGTACGTCGGCAGGTGCCATTGCGGCGAACTCGGTGATCGATCGGTTCAAGTCGGGCGTGAGCACTTTCAACCCCATCGCCCGTGCATCGCTGAGGTACACCGCTGCGCGATCAATGCTGCTCTTCACCGACGACAACAGGCACGCCATGTACTCGACGGGATAATGCGCCTTCAGATACGCGGTCTGATAGGTGACGAGGCCGTACCCAAACGCGTGACTCTTGGTGAAGGCGTAGTCCGCGAACCGGGCGATGACTTCGAACAATTCGACACCCAACTCGCTGCCGTAACCGTTGGTCTCGCAGCCGGCCTCGAACTTGATGCGCTCAGCGGCCATTACCTCGCGCGACTTCTTGCCCATCGCCTTGCGCAAGTTGTCGGCGTCGGCGAGCGAGTAGCCGGCGAACTTCTGCGCCACTCGCATCACGCTCTCCTGATAGATCATCAGGCCGTACGTGTCGCCGAGCAACTCCTTGGCGTCCTCGTGGAAGTAGCTGACTTCCTGGCGACCGTTCTTGCGGTCGGCGTAGTCGTAGTGCATGTTCACGCCCATCGGGCCCGGCCGATACAGCGCTAGCACGGCCGACACGTCTTCGAACGACGTCGGCACCAACGCGCGCAACAGCGTGCGCATTGGCGGCGATTCAAGCTGGAACACGCCCATCGTGTCGCCGCGCCCGAGCAGGTCGAAGACCGCCGGATCTTCGAGTGAGACGCTGTCGATGTCGAAGTCGGGGTCCTTCGTGGCGCGAACCATGGCGACTGTGTCGGTGATGACGTCGAGGTTGCGTAGGCCGAGGAAGTCCATCTTCAGCAGGCCGAGTTCCTCGACGTTGTGCATTTCGAACTGCGTGACGATCGGCGCGTTCTCGGGCAATCCCCCGGCTTCTGGCTTGCGCTGCACCGGCAGGTAACTGGTCACGGGATCCTTGGTGATCACCACGGCCGCGGCGTGTATGCCATCACTGCGCTTCAAACCCTCGAGGCCCTTGGCGACGTCGACGACTCGCTTGACCTCCGGGTCGAGATCGACCATCGCCCGCAGCTCGGCCGCCGCCTTGTAGCCGTCGCGGTAGTTCGGGTGGTCTTCGAAGCAGTAGCGCAGCGGAGTGTCGCGGCCCATCACCAGCGGCGGCATCGTCTTCGCGATCTTGTCGCCCATGCCGTAGGGGTAGCCGAGCACGCGAGCCGCGTCGCGCACCGCATTGCGCGCCTTGATCGTGGCGAAGGTGATGATCTGCGCGACGTGGTCGCGGCCGTAACGCTGCGCCGCGTATTGGATCATTTCGTCGCGGTAACGCGAGTCGAAGTCCATGTCGATGTCGGGCATCGAGATGCGGCTCGGGTTCAAGAAGCGCTCGAAAAGCAAGTCGTACTTGATCGGGTCGAGATCTGTGATGCGCAAGCAATACGCCACCGCGCAGCCAGCGGCCGAGCCGCGGCCCGGGCCGACACGCACGCCCTTGTCCTTGGCGTACTTGATCAGATCCCACACGATCAGGAAGTACGAGGCGAAGCCCATGTTCTTGATGACCTGCAGCTCGTACGCCAGTCGTTCTACGACCGTGGCCGGCAACACCTGACCCCAGCGTTGTTCAGCGCCCAGCCACGTGAGATGGTCGAGGTAGGTGGCGTCGTCGGTGAAGCCTTCCGGCACTGGGAAGTTGGGCAGCTGCGGATTCCCGAACTCGATCTCGACCTGCGCACGCTCGGCGACCCACAACGTGTTGTCACAGGCTTCGGGAAAGTCGCGAAACAAGTAGCGCATCTCCGCGGCCGACTTCAGGTAGTGCTCTTGACCCTCGAACTTGAAACGCTTCGGATCGCTGATCGTCGCGCCGGTCTGCACGCACAACAGCGCGTCGTGCGATTCGTGATCGTCGCGGTGCACGTAGTGCGAGTCGTTGGTCGCCAGCAGCGGCGCACCGATCTTGCGCGCGATTTCGATCAGCTTCGGATTCGTATCGCGTTGCGCCTGTATGCCGTGATCTTGCAGCTCGACGAACAGGTTGTCCTTGCCGAAGATCTCTTGCAGGCGGCCCGCCTTCTGCAGCGCGCCCTTCTCGTCGCCTTGGATGAGCGCCTGCAGCACCTGGCCGCCGAGGCAACCTGTGGTCGCCATTAAGCCGCCGTGGTACTTCTCGAGCAGCTCCCAATCCATTCGCGGCTTGTAGTAGTAGCCCTCCAGGAACGCGAGGCTCGCCAACTGGATCAGGTTGCGATAGCCCTCGTTGTTCTCGGCGAGAAGAGTGAGGTGGTAGTAGAGCTTCTTGCCGCCCTCGGTGTCGCCACCGGAATCGTCGACACGCCCGCGGCGAGCCGGACGTTCGTAACGACTGTCGTAGGCCATGTAGGCCTCGGTGCCGATGATCGGCTTCACGCCTTGCTCGCGACACTCCTTATAGAAGTCGAGAACGCCATACATGTTGCCGTGGTCGGTGATCCCGAGACCGGGCTGACCATCTTGCACTGCCTTAGCGACGAGCTCGTCGAGTCGCGCTGCACCATCGAGCATCGAAAACTCGGTGTGAACGTGCAGGTGGGTGAACGAGTCGCCCACGGGCGCGAACCTCCTTGGCAGAGCGTGGAACTGAACTACAACAATGTGATTCGGGGACCTTACCGCGAAAGACGGGTGAGTCGAAAAAGACCTGTTAGAGGTACGTGCCGGGTCGCTCGGTGGCTTCCATGGGCTCGCGGCCCGAGGGCATGCCAGGGGGCAACTGGCGCAACTGGTCGAGTTGCTGACGGGCGGCCAACTGCTGCGCAAACAGGGTGGCCTGGATGCCGTGGAACAGCCCTTCCAGCCAGCCGACGAGTTGGGCCTTGGCGACGCGCAACTCGCCCTCCGACGGAATGACACCGTCCTTGAACGGAAGCGCCAACATGTGCAGCTCTTCGCTCAGGTCAGGCGACAATGCCTCGCTGACTTCGACGATCGATCGCTCGTAGATTTCGGCCAAGCGCTCGCGACTCGCCTCATCCAGCGGACTCTGACGGACCTCTTCCAGCAACTGCTTCACCATCGAACCAATGCGCATCACCTTGGCCGGTTCCGTCACCGTCTCGTTGGGTGCGATCTCGGTCGGCTCGGTAGCAACGGGCTGCTCGGCGCTCGCTGTGTTCTCGTCAGTCATGTCGCTCAGTCTTACGGCTCGTTTGAGAATGCCAACAGCGGCACGAGCATTTCTGCTGATGTCAGCGAGCCGTGGCGGCAGATGAGCGGATACGGACCGCTGTCGTCGGGGTCGTAGAAACTGATTGGCTGATGCGGCACTAGCGCGACATCGCCGAAGCGAGCTGCGACCGGTTGGCTGACGACTGGCCCGAACCAGCCAGCCGCGATCAGTTCTGCTCGGCTATGAACCCATGCGGTATCGCTGTGATGCGCCCTCGCTGCGGCGAGCAGGTCGTCGGCGGCACCCGGCTTGGCGTGCAGCCAACGGAAACGACCTTCGCCGCTTTGGTCGCGCGTCATGCGCAACACGTCGTCGTGTGGCGACACGGTGCGGGTGCCCACATCGACCTGGCCGTGATCGGCGGTCACTAACAACACTGCGCCTGGCGGCAGCCGCTCGATGATGTCCGCGACCATTCGATCCGCGGCACGCAACTCGGCGTCGTAGAACTCACCGAAGCCGCGCTCGTGCGCAATCTTGTCGATCCCGTCGTAGTACGCGTAGACCAGCCGGTCGCCGCGGCGGAGATGTCGCTCGACTATCACTGGCAGTCCCGATGCCGTGCGCCAGCCCACCTGCTCGGAGCCGCGCAGGTGCGCTTCCGTGAATGCAGTCGCTTCCAACTCCGCCTTGCTCACGACTGCGACGCGTTCGCCCATGAAGGGCTCGAACGGTTGCGTCTCGGCTGGCGCGAACTTGCGTCGCAGATCGCCACGATCGCCGTGCCAGCGCAAGACGTTGATCACGTCGCCAGCCAACTCCATCCGGTAACCGACGAGACCGTGTTCGCCCGGTGTGAGTCCAGTCGTGATCGAGGTCAGCGCAGTTGCGGTGGTTGAGGGCGCGACGGTGGTAATCGGTCCGCCCTGCATCGCAGCGAGGGTCGGCGCAACGTCGGCGCGCGCTTGTAGTTGCTCCCAGCCGAGTCCGTCGAGAACGAGCAGCACGAACTGTTTCGCCCCGCTGGCGATCGCGGGGAACCACGACGGCAGCGCGCCACCCGCCCGTCGTGCTAGGTCCGGCCCGCCAACCGGAGCGAGCAGTGCTGGCACGATGCCGCGCACGTTGGCACCGTTGTACTGGGGAAGGGTCGGGGTCGGACTCACAGGCTCACTGGTCCACTATGGCACTACGATGGCCCTGTGCGTGTTTCCAGCAAGGGCGACTATGCGTGTCGGGCGCTGCTCTCGTTGGCGCTGCACGACGAGCAGACCGTGCCGACATCGGTGCGCGACATCGCCGAACGCACTGCGCTGCCGCAGCCGTACCTGGAACAGATCCTGCTCGCGCTGAAGGGTGCCGGGCTCGTGCGCTCCAAGCGCGGCGTCGGCGGCGGCTACGTGCTGGCCCGCCCGCCCGCGCAAATTCGCATCAGCGAGATCCTCAGCGCCGTCGATGGCCCGATCACCTTGGGCGACTTCGGCGAGCCGCACCAAGACGGTGCTTGCGACCACGAGGGCCAATGCGTGCTACTCGCGATATGGAAGGCATCGGGCGAGCACATGCGCCAGATCCTCGACGGCTTCACACTGCAAACGGTGGCCGACGCGGCCCGTGGCGTAGCGCCATGGCCGAATGCGCTGGCCGAAGCCGGCCTCGCTCCCCTGCGCAGCTAGTCAAGAGCAAGTGTCGAGGGTTTCGTCCCCGCTGGCGGGGAGGAAACCCTCCACTGCCAGGGCGGCGGGAGCAAACCCTCGACTCAATTACTACGCGAGGGCGGCTTCTACTTCCGCTAGGTCGGCTGGCAACTGGGACTCGAACTGCAGCTTCTCGCCTGTGATCGGGTGGGTGAGTTCCAGCGCGGCTGCGTGCAGGAACGGGCGTGGCGGCGAGATACCGGTGCGCACACCGCCGTACGAGGCGTCGCCGACGACAGGGTGGCCGATGGCAGCGAGGTGCACACGAATCTGATGCGTGCGGCCAGTCTCGAGCCGGCACTCCAGCGCGGCGGCTTCAGTGGGTGTGACGTACTCCTTCAACACCCGATAGCGAGTGCGCGCTGTTTTACCGGCGACCACTACGGCCATCTTCATCGGGTCGCGAATGTCGCGGCCGATCGGCGCATCGATGACGCCGTTCTGATTGTCGGGGTGACCCCACACCAACGCGCGGTAGACGCGCCCGACATCGTGCGCCGCCAACGCAGCAACGAGCGCGTGATAGGCCCGCTCGGTTCGTGCAACGCAAAGCAGTCCCGATGTGCCGACATCAAGGCGATGAACTATGCCGGGCCGATGCGACTCGCCCACGTCGGCGATCTCAGGAAACTGCGCGAGCAGGCCGTTGACCAGCGTGCCCGATGGATTGCCGGCACCAGGGTGAACGACCAGGCCTGCCGGCTTATCGATCACGATCAGGTCGTCGTCGACGTGCACAACTTTGAACTGCACCGTGGCGTCGGCTTCCGGAAGCGGAACGCTCGGCACCAACGACTCATCAATGACCACGATTTGTCCCTCGCGCACGCGGGCCTTGCCGACGAGGAAGGGTTCTCCATCAAGATGGACTCCGCCGGCGGCGACGACCGCGGCTGCATCGCTGCGACTGCAATCGATAATCAGCGAGACGATTCGATCCAGTCGCTCCCCCGCGAGCGCCGCCGGAATCTGCTCTTCGATCACGTCTTCTCAGTCTGCTCAGTCGGTGAGTGCGAGAACAGCGACCAGAGGACGAAGACAGCACCGCCGATGTTGACTGAAATGTCTGCGATATTGAAGATCGGGAACCACTGGAAGTCGATGAAGTCGACGACCGACCCGCGCAGCCAAGCGTCGCCACGGAACAGGCGATCAACAAGATTGCCGAGCGCTCCCCCAAGCACAAAGCCCGCCGCCACCGCGACGATGCGCTGCTGTTGCTTGCGCACCATCGCCACGACGACACCAGCAACGACGAGCGCAAGCAGGCCGATGATCGGTCCCATGTCGCGACCCTTAGAGAACGCCATGCCGCTGTTGAACGTGAGATTCCACTGCAACGTCCAAATGACGTGTTGCGGCGGCTCGCCGGTCAAGGCGTTGAGCGCCCAGTGCTTCGTCGCCAAGTCGAGCGCGACAATCACCGCAGCAATCGTGAGACACAACCGCAACCGGCGGCGACTGATGCCGCTGGGTACGTGCTCGACATTCGGCGCCGCGAGATCTGCGTCGGCCGTCGCGGGTTCAGCTTCGGTCACAGACGACCGATCCCGCCGACCTTCTCTTCCACCAACACCGTCGCCCACGGAATTGCTTCCAGGCGATCGCGCGGAATTGGGCGAGCCGACTCGATCGAGTAACCGTACGCGCCGGTCTTCAAGCGCTCGAGAGCACCGTCGATGTCGGCAACTGTTTGACGAGCCTGGGCACCAAGCGCGATATCGCGCTCGCGCTCGACGACCATCGTGTCGCCTTCGCCACCCTCATCGTCGAACTGCACATCACCCATCTCCTGCTCTTCGATGATCTGCGTGGCCTCCGCTTCCAAACGAACGGCTTGACCAAGCACCGACGCACGCTCATTCAGCAACAGTGCGCGTTGCGACGTCAGCCACTTCGCATCGAAGTCCTTCGTGTACGCAATGCCGTCTTTGGTGACGCCCTTTACCGGCGGACGCTGCGGCGGCGGCGGAGCAACCTTCTTCACCGCGGCCTTCGGTACAACCCTGCGCTCGGGTGCCGGCGCTGGCGCAGCGACCTTAGGAGCGGGCACGAACTTGGCGGGAGCCGCCTTCTTCGGCGGTGCTGGCTTCTTCGCGGGTGCCTTCTTTACTGGGGCCTTCTTTACTGGGGCCTTCTTTACCGGAGCCTTCTTTACTGGAGCCTTCTTGGCCGGCTTCTTCGCCGGAGCCTTCTTCACGGGCGCCTTCTTGGCCACAGCCTTCTTCACCGCAGCCTTCTTCGCGGGTGCTTTCTTGGCCGGTTTCTTGGCAGCAGCCTTCTTCACCGGAGCTTTCTTGGCCGGCGCCTTAGCTGGCTTCTTTGCTGATTTCTTCGCCGTGGCCATAAACGATCCTCCGTCTGAGAGCGGTGTTGGGGAGCTTGAGAGCTTGTGCGCGGATTTCGTCCAACGCAGGGCCGAGATGTTACCGGCGCTTACTTGGCGACAGTGACGCCGATGTGGATCGGATCGCCATCGAGCTCAGCGTCTGACTCAAAGTCCGAGTTCCCGGCGCCCCAGGTCAGCGATGTCGCCAGCGTCGCATCGATCAGCAGGTGCTGAAAAGCCAAGACTTGGCGACGGATGCTCTCGGGCACGCCCAGCGTCAAGGCGATGCGATCGCTGACCTGCAGGCCTGCGTCGCGGCGAGCCTGCTGCACCAAGCGCACGAGATCGCGGGTCACGCCCTCGGCGGTCAGTTCCGGCGTCAATGTCGTCTCTAAGACCACCACGCCGCCGTTGGTTGTCAGCGGTGTGCTGGCACCGTCGCCCTGCACCACCATCTTCAACGCGTACTCACCATCGAGCAGCGGAACGCCGCCGGCCGTGATGCCGGTGCCGCCGTCGGCGTCGACTGTGTGTTGCCAATCGCCGGTCTTGACGGCCTTGATCACGTGCTGCGTCTTGTCGCCCAGACGCGGCCCGAGACCAGCGGGCACCACCTGCAGATCGAACGTGGCGACCGAGGCGACGTCGTCGGTGAGATCGACAGCCTTCACATTCACTTCGTCGGCGATCAGGTCGCGGAAGGGCGCCAAGCGATCGGCGCCCGGCACTGCGACCTGCAGCGTTGCCAACGGTTGACGCACGCGCAGTCGATTCGACTTCCGGAGCCGGAGCGTGCTGCTACAGACATCGCGAGCAAGATCCATCGCTTCAACCAACGCAGGATCAGCGGGCAGCGAGTCGGCGGACGGCCAATCGGTGAGATGCACACTGCGCTCACCGGTAAGCGGTTGATAGACAGCCTCAGTTGTCAGCGGCAGCAGCGGTGCAAGCGCGCGACACAGCAACGCCAACACCGTATGCAGAGTGTCGATCGCGTCTTGATCGCCAGCCCAGAACCGATCGCGACTACGACGTACGTACCAGTTGGTCAACGCATCGAGGAACGCGCGCACCGAAGCGCACGCGGCGAAGAGGTCGTACTCGTCCATCGACTCCGTCAGCGACGCGAGCAAATCATGCATCTTGGCGAGGATGTAGCGGTCGAGCACATCGGTGCTGTAGTTGCCCTCTGTACGCAACGTGCCCTGCGTGTTAGCCGCGTTGGCATACAGACTGAGGAAGTACCAGCTATTCCAGATCGGCAACATCACTTGACGTACCGCGTCGCGACTGCCTTCCTCGGTCACGATCATGTCGGTGCCGCGCAGAATCGGCGAGCTCAGCAGATACCACCGCATGGCGTCGCTGCCATAGCTATCGAACATCGCCATCGGATCGGCGTAGTTGTTCAAACTCTTCGACATCTTCTGACCATCGTCGCCTTGCACGATGCCGTGACTGACGCACGTACGGAAAGTCGGCCGGTCGAACAGCGCTGTCGACAAGACATGCAGCGTGTAGAACCACCCGCGCGTCTGGCCGATGTACTCAACAATGAAGTCGCCAGGGTTATGCGTATCGAACCAATCGCGATTCTCGAACGGGTAGTGCACCTGCGCGAACGGCATTGAGCCCGACTCGAACCAGCAGTCAAGCACCTGTGGCACGCGCCGCATCATCGACTTGCCGGTTGGGTCGTCGGGGTTGGCGCGCACAAGATCGTCCACATACGGACGATGCAGGTCGGTAACAGTGACACCGAAGTCGCGCTCGAGATCGGCGATGCTGCCGTACACATCGACGCGCGGGTATTCGGGATTGTCGCTACGCCACACCGGGATGGGTGAACCCCAGAATCGGTTGCGGCTGATGCTCCAGTCGCGAGCATTGGCGATCCACTTGCCGAAGCTGCCCTCTTTGACGTGCTCGGGCACCCAACGGATCTGCTGATTCAGTTCGACCATACGATCGCGAAATGCCGTGACCTGCACGAACCAAGAACTGATCGCGCGGTACACCAACGGTTCGTTGCAGCGCCAGCAATGCGGGTAACTGTGCTGATAGCTGTCGTGGCGCACGACCAGGCCACGCGCTTTCAATGCCTTGATGATCTCGGCATTGGCTTCGAACACATGCACACCGGCATACGTCGGCACGTCGGCGGTGAAGCGGCCGTGTTCGTCCATCGGACAGATAGTGGGGATGCCCACCGCGTTGCACACGACTTGGTCTTCCTCACCGAAGCCAGGCGCCATGTGCACGACACCGGTGCCGTCTTCGGTGCTGACAAAGTCGGCTGCAAGAACGTGGAACGCATTCTCGGTGTCGGCGAAATACGGGAACAGCGGTGTGTAACGACGACCGACAAGCTCGGCGCCGGTCAGCGTCCCG
>JAYVVU010000261.1:0-3735 GCA_043786755.1 Actinomycetota bacterium | reverse complement strand
ACGAATATCACGGCATGGGCGTGGGCACACGACTGATGGATTCGTTGCTCGCACTCGCGCGCCAGCGCGGGCTGCGCCGCATCTATGCCGATGTCCTGCGCGAGAACGTTCCGATGCGCGCCCTCATCAACCGCTACCGCGCAGTCGTGCAACCCAGTGGCGATCCGATAGTCGTGCGCTATCGGATCGACGTGTAGCGCCTGCCAAGCTGTAACCATGTCCGATCCCCCACGCAGCGCACTCGAAGCGTCGTTGCATTCCGCGCTGCTCGCGCTCGACGAGCAACCGTCACCGGCCGACCGGGCCGCGTCCGAGCAGTCGGTCAGCGAGCTGGATCACCTGTTTGACATTCAATTGGCCAGTCGCCACTGCGATCTTGCTGCGCGTTGGTTGCGCGGTCAGGGCCAGGGTTACTACACGATTAGCTCGGCAGGGCACGAGAGCAACGCGGCCGTGTCGATGGCATTGCGGCCGACCGACCCGGCGCTGTTGCACTACCGCAGCGGAGGTTTCTATCTCGCCCGCGCTGGCCTCGCGGGGGTGCGCGACATTCTCGCCGGCGTGTGCGCCACAACCGAGGAGCCGATCTCTGGCGGTCGTCACAAAGTGTTCGGTCGCCACGACCTGGCGATCATTCCGCAAACCTCGACCATCGCATCGCATCTGCCGCGCGCTGTGGGCGTCGCGTTCGCGATCGGTCGTGGAGCGCGTTTAGGTCTTGCGTCGCCGTGGCCCAGCGATGCGTTGGCGGTGTGTTCGTTCGGCGATGCATCGGCGAACCACTCGGTGGCGACCGGTGCAATCAACACTGCGATGCACTGCGCGCACCAACGTTTGCCTTTGCCACTGATGTTCGTTTGCGAAGACAACGGGTTTGGCATCAGCGTTCGCACTCCGGCCGATTGGATCGAAACGACGTACGCCGACCGGCCGAACCTGCGTTACGAATCGGTCGACGGCACCGACCCACAAGCCGTACTCGACGTCACAGCCGAGCTCGGTGAATGGGTACGCACTCGCCGTAAGCCGGCGTTTCTGCACCTGAGAACGGTGCGCTTCGGTGGCCACGCGGGCACCGATGTGGAATCCGCCTACCGCACACCAGCCGAGATGCGTGCCGACAGCGAGCGCGATCCGATTCTTGCGACCGCACGAGCGCTGTTCGCACTCGGTGGTCACACAGGTGCCAGCCTCGCTGCGCGTCACGATCAACTACGCAGCGACGTGTATCAAACTGCCTCCTCGATGGCCGAGCAAGCGCAACTGAAGACGGCCGACGTCGTGATGGCCCCGCTCGCTCCACGGAATCCGCAGGAAATCGCGCGCATCGTCCTGTTGAACCCGCCAGCGACGCCCGCATCAACAATGCCCGCAACTGGACCTTCAACGGCGCCCGCGCTCACGCTTGCGCAATCGATCAACGCAACGCTCGCGGAACTCTTGCGCGAGCACCCAGAGGTGATCATCTTCGGTGAAGACGTCGCTGCCAAGGGTGGTGTCTACGGCGTGACCAAGGGATTGCTGGCGCAGGCCGGCGCGGCGCGCGTGTTCGACACGCTGCTCGATGAGACCAGCATTCTTGGACTCGCATTGGGCACAGCCGTCAGCGGCTTCGTGCCGATTGCGGAGATCCAGTACTTGGCGTACCTACACAACGCGCAAGATCAGTTGCGCGGCGAGGCTGCGACGTTGCAGTTCTTCTCGAACGGTCAGTACCGCAACGGGATGGTCGTGCGCATCGCCGGGTTGGGTTACCAGGAAGGCTTTGGCGGCCATTTTCACAATGACGATTCGTTGACGGTGTTGCGCGACTTGCCGGGCGTGGTCGTCGCTGTGCCTTCGCGCCCCGACGATGCAGCGGCGATGCTGCGCACCCTCGCCGCGAGCGCGCAACTCGATGGCACGGTCGGCGTCTTTGTCGAACCAATTGCTCGTTATCACACGGCCGACATGTTGGTCGCCGGTGATCGTGGCTGGCTGGCTGCACCCAACCCCAAGATCCATGTACCGATCGGTTCCGCCCGCACCTATGGCGAAGGAAAAGACCTAACGATTCTCACCTTCGGCAACGGGTTGTACATGTCGTTGCGCGTCGCGGCCAAGTTGCGCAAGCGCGGCAAGAAGGTGCGAGTGGTCGACTTGCGCTGGATCAGCCCGCTGCCGATCGACGACATTCTTTTCGAAGCGAAGGCCACCGGCAAGGTGTTGGTGGTCGACGAAACCCGTTCCTCCGGCGGTGTGGCCGAAGGCGTGTTGGCGACGCTGATCGATCACGGTTTCAGCGGACGTATGGCGCGCGTTGCCAGCAAGGACAGCTTCATTCCGTTGGGCGATGCTGCAAAGTTGGTGCTGCTCAGCGAAGGCGAGATCGAAGCAGCGGCCGAACGCCTGCTACGCAGGTAGGTGACTTACCGAACTCTCACCCTCGCGCCATGACTCGATCACATTTTGTCTGCAGACTGTGAGCGTGAGTTTTCCGCCGCCATCGCTACCGCCGCGCAAGGCACCGATGTGTCGTCGAGTCAAACCCGCCCGCAGCGCCAAGGTCGCGTCGCTCGCACTCAGCGCGGTATCGACACTGGGGCTCGCAGCGCTGTTCGCCAAGCAAGACCAGGCATCGTCTTCGGCGGCTCCATCACCAACGCTGGCGCCCACGCTCGCGCCGTCGCCGACGATCGCGTTCGAGACCGAGTCCGGAAGTTCAACGACTGTCGGCGCGACGACCGACGTAACGACGGAGGCATCGCCCTCAACTACTAGCCCATCAACGACCGGTATCGCCGATGGTGTCTTCGTTGGTGTTGCGGACACCAATCGATGGGGAACGGTGCAACTGCAGATCGTGGTCAGCGGTGGCCTGCTGACCGAGGTGCAAGTTCTCTCATCGCCGGACAGCGCCCGCAAGAGCGTGCGCATCAACGAGAGCGCGCTCCCAACGCTGACCGCGGAAGCCGTCGCTGCCCAGAATGCCGACATCGATTCGGTGTCGGGCGCTACCTACACATGGCAGAGCTACACCATCTCACTGCAGTCCGCTCTCGACGCGGCGAGCTCGGCGGCCTGACAGTCATGGCTGTCCATCACGTCGAAGAAGTGATGGGAACAGCGATCAGCATCGATCTTGTCGATTGCGACGATCGGTCAGTGGTCGACGAGTTGGTCGCGTGGTTCCACGAGGTCGATGAGGTGTTCAGTCCGTACATCGCCGAGAGCACCATTAGCCGCATCGGTCGCGGCGAACTCGCCCCGACCGACCCCGAAGTCGCCGACGATGTGCGCGAGGTGCTGCAACGCTGCGGCGAGCTATGTGAGGAGACCGGCGGTGTCTTCGATGTGTGGTCATTGCCGTCGCCAAACGGCACGCGCTTCGATCCCTGTGGCTATGTGAAGGGCTGGTCGGTGCAACGCGCCACCGAGATTGTGCAGCGCCGCGGCGTATCGAACTTCTGCATCAACGCCGGTGGCGATGTCGCCGTCGGTGGCAGCAACGCCAATGACCAACGGTGGCGAGTCGGCGTGCGCGATCCGATTACCGAAAGCGCGATCGCGCTCACGGTCGTCGCCAAGGGTTCGATGGCCATCGCGACAAGTGGCTGTTACGAACGCGGTGCGCACATTGTCGACCCGCGTACCGGCGAGGCCGCCGTCAACTTCGCCAGCGCAACTGTTCTCGGTCCGAACGCGGCCGACGCCGATGCCTACGCGACAACTCTGTTGGTGATGGGTGTCGGCGGA
>JAYVVU010000260.1:0-3736 GCA_043786755.1 Actinomycetota bacterium | reverse complement strand
TCCGGTCAAGAAGATGCTGGATGAGTACTCAGCACTCCCCCGACGAATCAGCTCGCTGTGGGGGCGAACATCATCGACGGCGCTGTCGGTAAAAATCGTTCGTCATACCGTGGGCGCCCTCTTCCCGATGAAGGGCCTGCAGCCCGCGCTGTCGCGGGTTCTTCTTGGCGCGCCGCTACTCATCATCGTGGCAGCCGTCGTGCAGCCGACCATCAGTTTGATCACGATCAACGCACTTTTCGTGTTCGTCGGGTTCAGTCATCTGGCCGCGACTGCGCGCTGGATTGTTGTCGTCGTCGCCCTCGCCTTGTCCGTCGGATTCTGGTGGTTCGTTGTTAGGCGATCGCTGCACCGGTATCGATGGTGGCCTCTCGCCGTCTGCGTGCTTCTCCAAGCATTCTCGCTAGTTGGACTAGGTCCATGGAAGCATGTGGGCCCGAACGCCGCTGCCACATACCGGGCGCCACAACTACACCCCCAACCTTCGAACCCGTTTCAGCACCTATGGGACAAAGGGTTGAACGGGATCGGCGCCTCCGCAATCTGCGTGGGTGTCGTCGTCCTCGCGTCGGTACTGGCTCTGTGGTGGTGGGCGAAGCGGCCGTGGAGAATCGGCGTTGCGGCAGTCGCCGCACTCACAATGATGTTTTGGGCGGTCGTCGGCTCCTGGACATCACCGAAACAGCGCAATCCCGCTTGGGGATTCATACGGTCCATCTCGTCACCGGTATTTCCGACCATCGCCCTCATTCTCGGGGCAGTGTCGGTGGCGCTTCACTTCACGCCGGAGAAGCGCCCGATCGGTGTGGCCCCAATCACACCTGATGCCCGACCTGAGTCCCACGTGTAAGCAACACTGATGTCGGTTCGGGACACGATCCCGGTGTGCAAGACTGTTGGCTGCCACGGTGAATGTTCGGTGTTCTTCAGCACCAGCTCACGGCAGTCGCAAGGCATGATTCGCCATGTTGCGCTATTCGGACGAGTCTTCTGGGAAACGACGCTGTGCGTACGAGCCGAGCTGTTCTGGGCGACGAGGCTTAGCCTGTGGGCGGGGCCCCCGGCTGGAATCGAACCAGCTGCCTGCCGGTTTAGGAAACCCGCGCTCAGGACGCATGTTTGACCTGGTCAGGGCATGCGTGAAACTCGCGGGAGGAAGTTCCCCCCAAAGTCCCCCCAATTTTCCGACACGTCTCGCCTGCTGGCGAGTTGAGTCGGGAGAGGGAGGCCACAACCATGAAGCGCACCTTTCAAGAGGTCCAGGTATACGGCATTCAGGACCGCCGCGCATCGACTCGGATGAACCGGCCGTGGGTCGCTCGCTCGCTGGTCGGTCGACGGGCGGCAACGAACGAAATCGTTCCGCACGAAAGCCGAGGCCGAGCGGTTCCGCTCGTTGCTGATGCAAGCGGTCCGCGACGGCGACCAGTTCGACACCACGACATGCGAGCCCGAGTCGTGGCTGCTGTCGCTGTCGGATCTCACCGTGTACGAATGGGCCCGACGCTGGCTCGGCGAGCAGTGGGTCGAGTGGCAACCGCGCACGCGGACCTCGGCCGTGGAGAGTCTGTCGAAGCTGGTGATGATCGCCGTCAGCACGCCAGTCGGCAAGCGTGATGCCGAGCTGCGGCGCTACTTGAAGACAGCGATGCGGCCCGACGCGGCCGAACCCGATGCCAAGTGGGACAAGTGGCTGCGGGACAACTCGGTGCTCATCGGCGCGCTCGATCGAGAGGCCGTGGCCGAGATCGATCGTCAGCTTGGCTTGCGTCTCGATGGTCAGCCGACCGCTGCGACGACGGCGAACCGGACGCGCATCGTCGCTCGGGCGTGTGTCGTCGCTGCGGTTGCGGCGGGTGCGATTCACGGTGACCCGTGGCCGCCTCGTGCTCACACGCGGGCGCGTCGCAAGGTCGCCCGTCGCAAGCGTTCGGTTGATCTGCGCAAGTTGCCCGACCCGGCGACGATGGCTCGGGCGATCGACGCGATCGTCACGCACGCTCCGGGGAGTCGGACGTATCGGGTGATGACCGGCGTCGCCTACTACGCCGGCATGCGGCCTTCGGAGGTCGTCATGCTGCGGCGCGTCGGCGCGCTCGAACTGCCATCCGAAGGCTGGGGGCGCATTCACGTCGTTGAGGCGGACATCTCGTTCGATGAACCGGGCGAGCCAAAGACCGGGCCGCGTGTCGTCCCCATCCCACCCGTGCTCGTGACAATGCTGCGCGATTGGCTCGTTGAGCGTCGCCTTGTCGACGACGATGCGTTGTTGTTCAGAACGTCGGGCGGGAAGCGGCCGAACCAGTCGAACTGGGTGCGTACTTGGCACCGGGCTCTCATCTCGATCGGTCAGCCACCACTGCGCGTGTACGACTGTCGGCACGCCGCGGCAACGACCTGGCTGCGCAGTGGTCTCCCGCTCGGCGAAACGGCACGTCGGCTCGGCCACAGCGTCGAAACGCTCGTGTCGACTTACGTCGGTGCGCTAGAGAACGAGGAGGCTGTCGGCAACGCCAAGGTCGAGCGATTCCTCGGCGGCGGCGAGCTGTGATTGCTCGATGTCACTCCGAGATGACAACTGGCGATGAGATCGGAAGGCGGCTTGCCAGACGTCGATATTCCCCGGCATACTGAATTCACTCCTGCCCGCCCTCCCCTCACCGGGACTGGCGGGCTTTGTGTATCGCTGCATCGACACTGTCCGCTCTTCAGCGTCGATTGGTCTTCGAGGAGTCGGTCGAGCGATGCGCAATCGGTTTGGTTGACCCGATCGTTGACGTTGGGGCACTGCCCTCGTTGGCATTCACCCCGCACGCTGCAAGCCATGAATCGACCACGTCGGCGTCGAAGCGCAGCAGACGGCCAACCTTCAGGTACGCGATCCGGCGTTCGGCGACCAGGCGGCGAACGTAGCGTGTTGAGACGCCGAGCCGCTCAGCAACCTCGTCGATGTCGATCAACGGCTCGCGCAACCTGTTTCTCGCTCGCATGGGCTGCTCCTCGGGCATAGCCGCTGAACAGCGGTCTCACTCGTTGATCCACTCGGCAGAACACACTTCGTTTCAGCGCAGCAAGCCAGCGGGCTACTGGATGTTCGCTGCGGCAGCGGCACGAGTGCGACGGCGGCGCTCGGAAGTCATGACCGTTTCACGGGCAGCGGACTTCAGTTGATCTCGCGTGCGCTGGAACGTCGCGACGACGTCAACTTCCATGCGCCACGACTCATCAATGAGTCGGGCCGGCAAGCGCCCGTCGACGCACAGTCGCGTCAGGGGCCCGGGCGACACGCTGAGGACTCTGGCCGCTTCCACCATCGTGAGCGATTCGATTACAGCCTCTACTTTGGATGCTTCGTGCCTGATGTAGCTCGTTTCGCTTTCGCTTTGGACTTCGGCAGAGGTGCTTCGACCGTTGGCGGGGGCACCGGTACTCGGAACAACCCGAGGAGCACGTTGCCGAGGCCGAGTCTGGAACCGACGTTCTGGACTAGTTCTCGCAGGTAGGGGTGAATCGCTCGGAGGACGGTGACGTCGCCGAACGCTACGACGTCGGCAGGATCGAGGTCGTCACTAGACGGCAGCGTGTAGGCAGCCAAATACCGGACATCGATCGTTGCGGCGGTGGTCTCGTCGCTCGACTTGACCTCGATGTGGTATTCGCATTCGAAGAACAGCCGCTCGTGCAGTTGAGTCATCGACGGGGCGATAGCGACAAGCGCCACGTAAGGGGCCACAGC
>JAYVVU010000259.1:0-3743 GCA_043786755.1 Actinomycetota bacterium | reverse complement strand
TACGACTACTGCTTGGTCACCGAACCGCTGTCCACCGCGCAGCTCGCCGAGATCGGATGGAAGGGTCGCCAGGGCCTTGGCGACATCAGCAACCAGTTCCACTACTACCGACTCACCGCCGACAACCGAATCCTCTGGGGTGGCTACGACGTCATCTATTACTGGCGCGGCAGGATGAACGTCGAACTCGAGAGCCGACCGGAAACGTGGGCGAAGCTCAGCAAGCACTTCTTCGACACCTTCCCACAGCTCGAGGGATTGAAGTTCACGCACACATGGGGCGGAGTAATCGATACCTGCAGTCGCTTCTGCGTGTTCTGGGGCCGTGGCATGCAAGGCCGCGTCGCCTATTCAGTCGGCTACACCGGCCTCGGTGTAGCGGCGACGCGCTTCGGTGCAGAAGTGATGCTCGACATGCTCGACGGCAAGCGCTCGCGCGCAACGCAGACCGAGTTCGTGAAGAGCAAGCCGCTGCCGTTCCCGCCCGAGCCGTTCCGCTTCATCGGCATCCAGGCAACGCGCTACTCGCTGAACCACGAAGACAAGACCGGCAAGCGCAACCTGTGGCTGCGCGGCCTCGATCGCTTCGGCCTAGGTTTCGACAGCTAAACCCGTTTGTGTCACAGCCTGACCTCGGTGTGATCCGCTCACGCCGCGACACAAACCGGTGATTCAGCGTTTGAGGATGACGACGCTGCGGGGCGCGACTTTTGCCTCGCCTGACTCGAACACAGTTGGGACGGTCGCTAGTGCGACGGTCCACTCGCCGTGCTCTTGCACCGTGAACGTGACCGGCTCCGTCCAAGCGTTGACCATTACATAGACGTCGCTTGCGCACCATGCGATTGAACGCGAGTCGGGCGACTCGTCGACTTCACCACTCGCGCCGTAAAAACGGAAGTCCTTTGGCGGGTGATCGCGGCGCAGTTCGACCAACGACCGCACAAAGTTGGTGAGGTCGCCCCAATCACCCGCGCGATCCCAGTCAATCCACGACAGCGCGGTATCGACGTTGTACGGATTCTCGTGACCTTGTTGAGTACGGGCGAACTCGTCGCCCATCACCCACATCGGCGTGCCGGCCGAGAGCAGCAGCATCGCGAAGTAGTTCTTTATCTGCTGAGGTCGCAGTTCTTCACCCGAGTCCCACGAGCGAAACCGATCCGAGGTCGCGGTAGTGAGGTCGTGCATCGTCAGCCCGTCATGCGCGGTGACGAAATTGAGACTCGAGGCCGCGCCGTCCTCAAACAGATCGGGACTGCCCTGCACGCGGTCGCGAACTGCGGCCACCAACCCCGGCTCGCCGCGCAAGAAGCCACGCACGTCGTCGCGGAAGCGATCGTTCCACTGCAACCAGCCCGTCGGCCACATCGACCAACCAAGCGTGTAGGTCGCCATGTCCCACGGCTCGGCAACCAATTGCACGCCGTGCTGAATACCCCATTGCGTGATCTGCTCGATCAGTCCCCCGCCGTCGCGCGCCAGCAGCGGAGCTAGATCGAAGCGAAACCCATCGACGCCAAGGTCCGCGTACCGATTCAACGACTCGATTACGAGCGCACGAATGTTGAGGTCGGCGGGATTGGTGTCGTTGCCGCATCCGCTGTCGTTCATGTACGACCCGTCGTCGCGATGGCGATACGCGTTGGCGTTGTCGAGGCCGCGCAGACTGCGCGCCGGAAGCGAAGCGTCGCCTTCTCCTGTGTGATTGAACACGACGTCGAGCCATACGTGCATTCCGCGCTCGTGCGCCGCGGCTATCAGTGCGGCCAATTCTTCTGCCGCGTGCAACGCATCGGTCGCGTAGTCGCCGTGCACCGCTCCCCACACGAGCGGCATGTAGCCCCAGTAGTTGTTGCTGTTGTCGAACGGATGCACCGGCAGCAGCTCGATCACGTTCGCCCCGAGCGCGGCAACGTGGTCGAGGCGCTCGATGCACCCGAGAAACGAGCGCCCGAACCCGCGCACGTGCAGCTCGTACACGATCACTGGCGATGAAAGCGGCGCGCCTTGTGGATGGCGAGCCCAGGGTTCGCGCATCAGGCTGCGCGGCCCGTCGGCCGTGTGCGTCAGGGCCAAGCAATGCGGATCGAGCAGTGGCGGTCCGCCGTCGACGGACAGCCAGTACGCATCACCTTCGTTCGCCTCAAACTCGGCGATCCACTGCCCACCTTCACGCCGCGCTGCGACAAGGCCGCCCGCGGTACCAACATCGACAGCGGCCGCATCCGGCGCGTGAACGTAAACGCGACGCAACGGCATGTTGACAGCCTGCCATTAGCCTGGGATGCCAATGGGAATGCAGCCGATCTCGCCCGACGAAGTGGCCAAAGCGTTCAGCGCGCATGGCTATATACCTGACGACGGGCTGGCGACTTCCGTGTTTCTTTCGATGGCGCTGCGTCGGCCGCTACTGCTGGAGGGCGAGGCGGGCGTCGGCAAGACCGAGGTGGCCAAGGTGCTCAGTCGCTGGACCGGCGGCGAGCTGATTCGGCTGCAGTGCTACGAAGGCATCGATGTTTCCCAGGCGGTGTACGACTGGGACTACAGCCGCCAGCTCTTGCACCTTCGCGCCGCAGAAGCGACCGGCGAATCGCAAGGCATCAGCACCAGCGCGCTTGAACAGCAGCTGTACCACGAACGCTTCCTGGTGAGGCGTGCGTTGTTGTCCGCGATCAGTCATGTTGGTGAGCCGCCGCCGGTGCTGTTAATCGACGAGATCGATCGCGCCGACGACGAGTTCGAGGCGTACCTGCTGGAAGTGCTGTCCGACTACCAGATCACTGTGCCCGAGCTCGGCGTCTTCGTCGCCGAGCAACCTCCGCTGGTTGTGTTGACCTCCAACCGCACGCGCGATGTGCACGACGCGTTGAAGCGGCGCTGTCTGTATCACTGGATCGAGCACCCTGACTTCGAACGCGAAGTTCGCATCGTCAAGCTGCGCGTGCCGAACGTTCTCGATCGACTGGCGCGCCAGGTTGCCGCCGCCGTCGAGGCAATTCGCGAATTGCACTTGTATAAGCCACCGGGCGTTGCCGAGACGATCGACTGGGCACAAGCGCTCACCAAACTCGGGTGCAGCGAACTGGACGAAGCCGTCGTCAACGCCACGCTCGGCACCGTGTTGAAGTACCGCGAAGATCTGCAGCGCACGCGCCAACACGGCATTCACGAGTTGGTGAAGCAAGCCTTCGAACGCGCATGAGCGCAGAGCGCATCGCCGTCGCGTTCGGTCGCATTTTGCGTGGCGCGGGTCTGCGTGTGCCGATGGGAAGCGTGCTGACGTTTGTCGACGCTCTCGGGTTGGTCGGCATCGATAGTCGCGACTCCGTGTATTGGGCTGGTCGCGCGACGCTGGTTCGCAATCCAGAAGACATCAGCATCTATGACCGCACGTTCGCTGCGTTCTGGCAATCGGTCGACGACGACACGCTGGATGAGGAGGTCGTCGAATTACAGATCGCAATGGATGAAGAGTCGGGCGACGACGAATCTGGCGACGATGCCGAGCGCGGCCCCGACGACGCACCACTAGCGTTGCGCTTCTCGACCGTCGAGACCTTGCGCGACAAGGACTTCGCCGCCTACACCGACGAGGAGTTGCGCGCCGCGCAGGAGTTGATGGCGCGGCTGAAGTTCATCGGGCCGCCTCGCCGATCCTTCCGCTACCACACGTCGCGTCGCGGACAGCGCCCCGACCTACACGCGACACTGCGCGCATCGTTGCGGGCCGGCGGCGAACC
>JAYVVU010000258.1:0-8604 GCA_043786755.1 Actinomycetota bacterium | reverse complement strand
ATTGGCTGAACCGCATCATCGACTGGCAGGCCGACGTCAGCGACCCGGCAGCCTTCATGGAGAACCTGAAGACCGACTTGGAACAAGACGAGGTCTTCGTCTTCACACCCAAGGGCAAGGTCGTCACGCTGCCGATTGGGGCTACCGCGGTCGACTTTGCCTACGCGGTGCACACCGAGGTCGGCCACCGCTGCATGGGTGCCAAGGTGAACGGTCGGCTTGTGCCGCTACAGCACACGATGAAGAGCGGCGATACGTGCGAGATCTTCACCAACAAGGCCGAGAACGCCGGGCCGTCGCGCGACTGGCTGCAGTTCGTGCAGTCGCAGCGAGCGCGCAACAAGATCAAGCACTGGTTCTCGCGCGAGCGCCGCGACGACATGATCGAAACCGGGCGCGACATCTTGGCGAAGGAGTTCCGGCGCGTGCGTCTTCCAGCGCAGCGCATCTGGACCAGCGACGCGCTCACCGCGGAGATGGAGGCCGCGTCGTACACCGATCTCGACTCGTTGCTAGCGGCGATCGGCGAGGGGCACGTCGCTCCGCGTTCGCTCGCACAGAAGGTGGCGCGCAGCTTCCGTTCCGGAGACGACGCCGAGCAGCTGCCAGCGACGGTGCTCGACTACGACCGCACGACCGGCCCACGTCGCCCGCGCAACGCGGCGGGGGTGCATGTCGAGGGGCTCGACGATGTGCTGGTGCGTTTGTCGCGGTGCTGCACGCCGGTGCCCGGCGACGACATCGTCGGCTTCGTCACGCGCGGCCGCGGAGTCTCGGTGCATCGCAGCGATTGCGCGAACGCGGAGGACTTGATGAACGAGCAGGCCGCGCGCTTGCTCGACGTTGAGTGGGATGGTGGCCAGACCAAAGCCGTGTTCCGCGTCGCGGTGGAAGTCGTGGCCTTCGACCGGCCAGGGCTGCTGCGCGACGTGGCTAAATCGCTCAGCGAGCAGCACGTCAACATCGTGTCGAGCAGCACCAAGACGGGCGCCGATCGAGTTGCCAAGATGCGCTTCGAGTTCGAGTTCGCCGACCCGACGCATCTTGAGTCGCTGCTGCGTGCGACCAAACAGATCGACTCCGTGTACGACGTCTACCGCCTGGTGCCCGGTAAAGGCGGCTGACCCGTGCAGGCCCGCCGGTAGCCTGGTTGGCCGTGCCCGAGTTTCAGACCAGCCCAGGAATGCGCGACATCCTTGCGCCGGAATCTGCTCGCTGGCGCGCATTTGTCGACGTATTTGCTGGGGTAGTCGAGTCGGCTGGGTATCGGCAAGTCATGTCGCCGCTGCTCGAGGACCTAGGTGTGTTCCAGCGCATTGGCGACGCGACCGACATCGTCAGCAAAGAGATGTACGACTTCGTCGACAAGGGCGGCCGGCATGTCGCCCTGCGCCCCGAGCTAACAGCGTCGATCTGTCGGGCGTTCGTGCAGCACCGGCCGGCTACGCCGTGGAAGGTGTGGTCTGCGGGTTCGCAGTTCCGCTACGAGCGACCGCAGCGCGGGCGCTATCGCCAGTTCGATCAGGTCGATATCGAGGTGCTCGGCTCCAACGACCCCCACGTTGATGTCGAAATCATCGCTTTGGGCTGGGAGTTCTTCCGCGCGCTCGGCCTGAAGCAGGTCACGCTGCTCGTCAACTCGCTCGGCGAGCCAGAGGACAGGGCACGTTACGTCGAGGCTTTACGCGTTTACTTCGAGAAGAACATCAGGTCGTTGAGTCCCGAGTCGGCAGCAACGTTGCAGAAGAACGCGTTGCGTGTGCTTGACTCCAAGCGCGCAGAGGACGTGCCGGTCGTTGCTGCGGCGCCGCGCATCTCCGAGTTCTACAGCGACGCGTCGGCGGCGTTGTTTGAAGGTGTGCAGTCAGGTCTGCGCGCGCTCGGTATTCCATTCACGGTCGATACTTCACTCGTGCGCGGCCTCGACTACTACCGTCATACGACGTTTGAATACGCCGGTGGCACGCTCGGTTCGGCGCAGAACGCGCTTGGTGGCGGTGGCCGCTACGACGGGTTGGTCGAGGCACTTGGCGGACCCGCGACGCCCGGGGTGGGACTGGCGCTCGGCCTCGACCGCACGCTGATCGCCTGCGACGACGAAGGCGCGTTCCCCGCGCCCTCTGTCGACGTTGACGTGTTTGTTGTCGACACGACCGGCGGGCTGGAAGCCCTACGGATCACTTCCGAGTTGCGCGCCGCCGGCATCAGTTCCGATCGCACATTCGAGCAGCGCAGCATGAAGAGCCAAATGAAGTCAGCCGACAAGAGCGGCGCGAAGTTCGCCGTCATCATCGGCACTGACGAACTCGGAGCGGCGGCCGTAGTAGTTCGTCCGATGCGTGGCGAACACTCCAACGACCAATCCAGCATCCCCCGAACAGACCTGATCTCTTACCTCAAGAAAGTTTTGTCATGACCTCCACCTCTATGCGTACCCACCAATGCGGCGAACTGCGCAGCGAGCACATTGGCCAGCGAGTCACGCTGACCGGATGGGTCGCTAGCCGTCGCGAGCACGGTGAGAAGCTTGCGTTCGTCGACCTGCGCGACCACACGGGCGTCACGCAGTGTGTTGTGGACAACATCGTTGACGTCCGCCCCGAATACGTAGTGCGCGTCACCGGCGTCGTGGCCGAGCGCCCAGCCGAAAGCCGCAACGATCGGCTTGCGACTGGTGGCATCGAGTTGCAGGACTGTTTCGTCGACATTCTCAATGTTGCCGAGCCGCCGCCGTTCCCGGTGAGCGAGCGCGCCGATCAGGTGGCCGAGAACACGCGCTTGCAACACCGCTACATCGATATTCGTCGCGAGCGCATGCAGCGCAACCTACGGTTGCGCGCGGCGGTGAACTCGGCGATCCGAGGTGCGATGGAGTCGCAAGGCTTTGTCGAGGTTGAAACACCGATGTTGGTGCCATCGACCCCTGAGGGCGCGCGCGAATTCATCGTGCCCAGCCGTCAGCAACCTGGTTCGTTCTACGCACTGCCGCAGAGTCCGCAGTTGTTCAAGCAGTTGCTGATGGTTGCCGGCATCGATCGCTACTACCAGCTGGCTCGCTGCCTGCGCGACGAAGACCTGCGCGCCGATCGGCAGTACGAGTTCATGCAGCTCGACGCGGAGATGAGCTTCGTCGATCAGAACGACGTCCATCAGGCGATCGGCACGGCCGTTCTCGCGGCCGCGGCTGCAGCGGGACAACCGGAAGCCGCCATCGAGACGATGACTTGGCACGACGCGATGAACCGCTTCGGCGTCGACAAGCCCGACCTTCGTTTCGACATGGAGCTCACCGACCTCACCGCTGTATTCAGCGCGACTGAATTCAAGGCGTTTGCCGGTGCCGCGACGATCAAGGGGATCAACGCGACCGGCAAGGCCGAAGAGATGGGTCGCAACAAGCTCGACGGTCTCACCGACAAGGCAAAGCAGATCGGCGCCAAAGGATTGGTGTGGCTAAAGGTCGCCGCCGATGGCACGTTAGAGTCGCCGGTTGCCAAGTTCCTCAGCGAGACCGAGCAGAGCGCGCTGAAGTCGTCGCTCGCGGCGAAGGCGGGCGACCTGTTGTTGATCGTCGCCGACGAGTGGTCGATCACGTGCGAGGTGCTCGGCACGCTGCGCAACGATCTTGGTCGTCCACCGGTACACGAAGGCCCGTATCGCTACCTGTGGGTTGTCGACTTCCCGATGTTCATCGGCGTCGATGAGGTGACCGGTCGTCCGAAGCCGGGCCATCATCCGTTCACGCAACCGCACCCCGACGACGTCGACATGTTGGAGACCGAACCGCTGAAGGTGCGCAGCCAGGCGTACGACCTGGTGCTCAACGGTTGGGAGCTGGGCTCGGGCTCGATTCGAATTCATCAGCCGGAACTGCAGTCGCGCGTGTTTCGTCTGCTCGGCATCAGCGACGAGGAAGCACAGAAGCGCTTCGGCTTCTTCCTCAACCCGTTCAAGTACGGCGCTCCGCCGCACGGCGGTTTCGGGCTCGGCATCGATCGCCTCGTTGCGATCTTCGCTGGCGAAGAAAACATCCGAGAGGTCATCGCCTTCCCGAAGACGCAGTCCGGCATGGACCCAATGACCAACGCGCCAACACCAGTAGCCCAAAAGCAGCTCGACGACCTAGGCATCCGAGTCCTCCCCCCAAAGTCGTGAGTCGCAAGGGGCACAAATCGCCGGTAGGTTCGGCCGCACTTCCCCCAACCCCCAAGCGCGTTTGAACACTTTCGGGTGGTATCCGCCCGAAACCGTACAAACGCTTCGTGGATTGGAGGCGCTTATGCGTCCCGAAGACTGGGCGGAGCGTCACGATGGTTTGTTAGGCCCGGAGGCGAAGGCGAACGGCGGCCTCAGCCGTGATCAGATCAAGAGACGGCGATCCACCGATCGCTACCGAGCTGTTCGCCGCAATGTCGATGCGATTGCCGGCGCGCCCCAGACATGGAAGCAGCAAGTGCGTGCAGTCGCTCTCACGTGTGGTTCAAGGGTGATGGTCTCTCATTCCACAGCCGCACGGCTGCTCGGTGCGACTGTTGAGGATGATGGGACGATCCATGTGACGGGATCGATATCGCGACTCGTCAGGTTGGAAGGCGTGACGTGTCATAGGTCGACGACACTTGAGTCCGACGACCTGGTCTATCGAGATGGAATCGCGTGCACGTCGCCTCTGCGGACGGTGATTGACATGAGTGGAGCACTCAGTGTCAACACCCTCGGGAAGTTGGTCGATCACCTTCTGCGCGGCCATCATTTTGAGTTGGAGGCTCTCCGGGACCGAGTCGACCGATCGCGCCCCGCTCCGGGACGTTCGATCAAGAAACTGCGGATCGTTCTGGCGGCGCGAATTCCCGGGTACAACCCCGGCGAGAGCGATCTGGAGGGTCGTATTGCTCGCATCATCGACAGAGCTGGGCTCCCTCGTCCTACACAACAACATCGCGTCAGGTACGACGCCGTGCGTTATCGAATCGACTTCGCATGGCCTGATCGGAAGCTGTACTTGGAGGGCAACGGATTCGGCTTTCATCGATTGAGCTCGGATCTCGACAAGGAAGCAATGCGCCAGAACGACCTCGTATTGGACGGCTGGACTCCGATCGAGATCACCTGGCGGATGTCCGACACTCTCATCTCGGACACAATCCGGCGCTTCCTCGCACGCGTTTGAACACTTTCGGGCGGATATCGCCCAAAACTGTACAAGCGCGGGTTGTTGGGTACCGTGTTGCCGTGGCGAGCGCGCACTTTCGAGCTGGAGTCGTGATCGTGGTCTGTCATCCCGATCTGCGACAGGTGATGGCGTTCGAGCGGGCCGACTCGCCGGGCAGTTGGCAGTTGCCGCAAGGTGGGCTGAACTCGGGCGAGGCACCGATCGAGGGAGCGTGGCGGGAGCTGCTGGAAGAGACCGGACTGGGTGCGCCGCAAGTTGCGTTTCGCGATGAGTACCCCGAATGGTTGGCGTACGAGTGGCCTGCCGAGGTGCGGGCGAGGAAGACCGGACCGCGGGAGCGCATCGGGCAGACGCAGCGTTGGTTTCTGTTCGACGCGGTCAGCGACGGCATTCAACCGATACCCGATGGCAAAGAGTTCGTCGCGTGGAAGTGGGTAGGGCCGCGGTGGCTGATTGATCACGTGGTCGACTGGCGGCGCGGGCCATACGAGCGCGTACTCGGCGCGCTATGACCGACCTGTTCAGCGCCAGCGCGGAGAATCTGTTGCGGAGTCAGGCACCGCTGGCAGCACGTTTACGTCCGCGCACGCTCGACGACGTCGTCGGCCAGGCGCACCTTGTTGGCGCCGGTAAGCCCTTGCGTCGACTGGTCGAGCAAGATCGATTAACGAGCGCAATCTTCTGGGGTCCGCCGGGCACAGGCAAGACGACGCTCGCGCTAGCCGTTGCGGGCAGTACGAAGCGGGCGTTCGAGCAGATGAGCGCGGTCAGCGCCGGCGTCAAAGATGTGCGCGAGGTGATCGAGCGCGCCCGACAACGACTGGGTGAGCACGGTCGCGGCACGATCTTGTTCCTCGACGAGATTCATCGCTTCTCGAAGGCGCAGCAAGACGCGCTGTTGCCAGCAGTTGAGGACGGAACTCTCACGCTGATCGGTGCCACGACAGAGAACCCGTTCTTCGAGGTCAATGCTCCGCTGCGTAGCCGCAGCACGCTTTTTCGACTGGAGCCGTTAGCGAAGCCCGACATCGAGATCCTGATCGCACGCGGATTGCAGGCAGAGGGTCGCACCGCCACCCCGGAAGCGGTCGCGCATCTAGCGTCCCGCGCTGGCGGTGACGGACGGCAGGTGCTTACCGCGCTGGAAGTCGCGGTCGCCCTCGCGAACCCGAACGAGGTCACGCTCGAGCATGTCGAGCAGGCGTTGGGCACGAGCGCGCTGCGTTACGGTCGCGACGATCACTACGACGTGGTCAGCGCATTCATCAAGAGCATGCGCGGTAGCGATCCGCAGGCAGCGGTGTACTACTTGGCGCGAATGCTTGAAGCTGGGGAGGACGCGCGTTTCATCGCGCGGCGAATGATCATCTTCGCCAGCGAGGACGTTGGCATGGCCGACCCGATGGCGCTGCAGGTCGCAGTTGCGGCGGCGCACGCGCTGGAGCATGTCGGACTGCCGGAAGCGCAGCTCAACCTCAGCCAGGCAGCCATCCACCTGGCGACTGCGCCGAAGAGCAACCGCGCGGCACTTGCGATCTGGAATGCGCGCACCGACGTGCAAGAAGGGGCCGTGGGCGAAGTGCCAGCTCACCTACGCGACACCCACTATCAGGGGGCGAAGAGCCTCGGCCATGGCGTCGGATACGACTACCCTCACGATCACCCCGACGGTTGGATCGACCAGCAATACCTTCCGACTGAGCAGGCCGATAAGCGCTACTACGAGCCAACGCAGCACGGTGCCGAAGCCGAGGTAGCCGAAAGAATGGAGAAGCGTCAACCATGATGAAGCGACTCACTTGGTTCATGGGCGGCGCAGCGGCGGGAGTGGTAGGAGCCAGCGTGGCGAAGAAGAAGGTGAAGGCCAAGGCGGCAGAACTGTCGCCGGCGAACCTGGCGCACAAAGCAGTCGAGCGTGTGCGCGAAACGGCCGAAGACGCGAAGCAGACGATCAAAGCGAAGCAGATCGAATTACGCGCACGGTTCACCGGCAAGCCTGCACGCGCAGCGACGCTCGCCGACGAATTACAAGATGGCGACGCCGTGTTTGTCGATGGCCAACCGGTCGCGCCCGGCCAAGTGATCGTGCTGCGCCAAGTGCGCGAGCGCAACGAGGCCGCTGGCCGTCGCCAACGCAAGGCATGATCGCCGCGCTCGTCGACGAGCTGCGGGCGGCACTCACCCCCGAGCGGGTGCGAACAAGCAGAACTGAGCTGGGGCTCTACGGACGCGATGCGTCAAACATCGGCGGCTCTGCCGGTGCCGTGTGCTTCCCGACCAGCACCGAAGAAGTGCAGGCGTGCGTGCGCGCCGCACATCGCCACGGTGTTCCCTTTGTCGCCCGCGGCGCTGGCACGGGACTCGCTGGCGGTGCAACGCCGCTCGATCACGCGCTCGTCATCGTGTTGACGAAGATGAACCGGGTGCTCTCGGTCGACCCAGTCAATCGACTGGCGTGGGTCGAGCCAGGAGTGTTGAACCTCGACCTCAGCCGCCAGGTGGCGCATCTCGGTTTGCACTTTGCTCCGGACCCGAGCAGCCAACAGAGCTGCAGCATCGGCGGCAACGTGGCCAACAACTCGGGCGGCCCGCACTGCCTCAGCGACGGTGTCACCGCATCACACATTCTCGGGTTGGAAGTCGTTCTCAGCGATGGGTCGCTTGCGCAACTCGGCGCTACCGAGGCCGAGTCCGATGGCTTTGACCTGCGCGGCGCCTTCGTGGGTAGCGAGGGGATGTTCGGTGTTGCGACAAAGGTGTGTGTTCGACTGACGCAGAGCGCGCCAGCGGTGCGCACCATGCTGATGGCGTTCGACAGCGTGGAAGCCGGTGCCCAGACGGTGAGCGCGATCATTGCGGCCGGGATGGTTCCCGCGGCGCTGGAGATGATGGATCAGCTGTGCGTGCAAGCGGTCGAGGCGTACATCCATGCCGATCTGCCCGTCGATGCTGCGGCGGTGCTGCTGGTGGAAGTAGCCGGGCTGCCGCACGGCGTCGCAGCGGATGTAGACCGCACCATCGCGATCGCCAACGAGCACGGTGCGAGCAGCGTGCGCATCGCGCAAGACGAAGCAGAGCGCGCCTTGCTATGGAAGGGCCGCAAGTCCGCCTTCGGCGCGATCGCTCGCATCAAGCCGAACTACTACTTGCACGACACGGTCGTGCCGCGGCGCATGCTGCCGCAGGTGTTGCGTCAGGTGTACGAGATCACCGAGCGTTACCAGTTGCAGGTACTCAACGTGTTTCACGCGGGCGATGGCAACCTGCATCCACTGCTCGTGTTCGACAAGCGCGAGCCGGGTGTCATGGAACGTGTGCTCGCTGCCGGCGAAGAGATTGTGCGCGCCTCGGTTGCCGCCGGGGGAGTGTTGAGCGGCGAACACGGCATCGGTCTCGAGAAGCGCGACTTCATGCCGATGATGTTCGGCCCC
>JAYVVU010000257.1:0-8623 GCA_043786755.1 Actinomycetota bacterium | reverse complement strand
TTCGACGACTGGGCCGGCCAACCGCGACGACTGCTCGAGCACGCGCGAGAAATCGGTGCCGTACGCACTCCCGGCTTCCCGGCCAGCTTCGACGAGTGGGCGCGTGAGTTCCGTCGCTTCCGTCCGGTCGATGCCGCGCATCGCTTCGCTCCCCGTCCGTTGCTGGTGATGCACGGCGACGACGACGAGAGCGTGCCGACCGCCGATGCTCGTCAACTCGCGGAAGCTCATGGCTCGGCTGAGTTGCGTTTGATCAGTGGTGCAGGTCATCGACTGCGCCACGACCCGCGTGCAATAGCGGTGTTGCTTGGCTGGCTTGATCGCCAACGCACACGGGCCGACACTGCGCTTGAGTCACAGTACGCTTGAACCATGACCACGGAGCTCGAGTTCGTGTCGTATGCACAGAACATGGAAGACGTGATTTTGGGCCGCCTCGTTGCGCTTGTGCCTCATGGCCGCTTCATCGATGTCGGTGCTGGCCATCCGACGCTTGAGAACGTGACCTACGCCTTGTATCTAAATGGATGGCGCGGCATCAACGTGGAACCGATGCAATCGGAAGTGGAACTTCTCCGCGCGGATCGTCCAGAAGACGAAACCGTTATGGCTGCAGTTGGTGCGACCGCGGGAACAGTGGTCCTGTACGAAGCGCCCGCTTCGCAGAATCGCGGCGCGACGACATCGAATGCGGATTTGGCCGCGCGATACGCCGAGGCCGATGGCAAGTCGTTCATCGCATTCGAATCGCCGATGGTGACGCTGTCTTCGTTGCTCGCCAAGTTCGAGCCCGGTGCTGTGCATGTGGTGAAGATCGACGTGGAGGGCATGGAACTCGACGTTCTCACGGGTGCTGAACTCGCCAAGCATCGTCCCTGGGTCGTGGTCGTCGAATCGACCGAACCAAATACCCCTACCAGTACTGCGCATCTGTGGGAGCACATAGTTCTGCAGGCCGGTTATCGATGTGTGCTATTCGACGGACTCAATCGGTTCTATGTCCGTGACGACCTGGATGACGTTGCGCAACTCTTGTCGGTACCCGCCAATGTGTTCGATCATTGGGTGCCCAAGATGGCCCTTGATTTGTCGGCCGTGCAAGCAGACAACTTGGCTCTACGGTCGGCGGTGTTGGAGGCAGAAACGTATGCACAAGCGCTGCAGAACGTGCTGGCCGACATGCGTGCCGAGGTCGAGGCGGAGAACAAGAACGAGAAGAAGCGTCGACCGTTCAGTAAGAAGTAACGCGTCAGCGCGTCTTGCGAGCGCTTGTGTTCTAGAACTTGAAGTACAGGAACGGACTGAACGTGCTGGAAAGTACGTATAGGCCAACGATCGGCCCAATTACTCCGACGGTTGCGAGTCGCGTCCAACGCGCCGTGTTGGTGGTCCCGTCGGAGAGCATTGGTCCTGGCCGCAAGCGAGTCGGCGCGAACACCACGAGGCAACCGATCGCCAGCCACAGCAGTCGTTGCGTGGTCAGCACTTCACTGATGACTGCCGGCAGATCGAGGCCCTTCGGCGTTACCAGCGACTTCACGAAGGTCCATCCTTGCGAGAGATCGGTGGCGCGGAACATTGCCCAGCCAACGCAGACCAACGCGAACGTGAACGCTCGGCGCACAACGGTCAGTCGACTTGCCGGCCAGGAAGCCACGCCGGTGAGGCGCTCGACGATCAGGCACGCACCGTGGAACGCACCCCAGATGAGAAAGGTCCAATCGGCGCCGTGCCACATTCCGGTCAGGATGAACACGACTGACAGGTTGAAGTATGTGCGACCGGTGCCGTTTCGGTTACCGCCGAGCGGCACATACACGTAGTCGCGGAACCACGTTGAAAGCGACATGTGCCAACGGCGCCAGAAGTCTGTGATCGACACCGCGCTGTATGGCCGGTTGAAGTTCTCCGGGAAGTGGAAGCCAAACATGCGCGCCAAACCAATGGCCATGTCTGAGTAGCCGGAGAAGTCGAAGTAGATCTGAATCGCGTAGGCGAGCACTCCGACCCAGGCGACCGAGGTGGTGATGCGATTGTCGGGTAGTGCGAAGACCGCGTTCACAATGCCGCTGACTTGATCGGCGATCAGCACCTTCTTCGCCAGACCCCAGAAGAAGCGCGGCGCCCCGAACGCGAAGTCGTCGAGTCGTCGACGGGGGACTGTCAACAGGTCGCCCTCGATATCGGCGTAGCGCACGATCGGGCCGGCGATGAGGTGCGGGAACAACAGGATGTAGGCGGCGAAGTCGACAAGATGCTTCGCCGGCTCGGCTGTGCCGCGCCAGGTATCGACGACATAGCTGATGCATTGAAATGTGTAGAAGCTGATCGCGATGGGCAGCACCAGCCGCAACGTCCATGTTGTGTCGAACCCGAACGCCCGCATCAGCCGCGCACTGTTTTCAGCAGCGAAGCCGCCGTACTTCCACACGGCGAGTGACGCCAGGTCGGCAGCGATAATCGCGCGCATCACCCAGGGCCCGGTCGACGGTTGCGTGACGCGCAACCGCGACAGCACGCGCGCGGCGATGTAGTTGGCGACGATCGTGCTGGCGAGCAGCAGAATCAACGCGCCACCCGCCCACATGTAAAACACCGTTCCCGCCGCGCAGATTAGAACGTTGCGTCGGCGCCATCCGCCTGCCCAATACAGCACGAGGCAGATCGGCAAAAAGAAGTAGACGAATACGGGATCGGAGAAAACCATGCGTCAGCTTCTTTGCACAAGCTGTGCGTGCAGCAGGTCGAGGAGTTCGCGCGAACCGATTTCGAACTCGAATCGATATGAGGCGCTGCGCTCGACACTCATGATCCAAACGTTGTCGGCGTTCTGAATCTCGTTGAGGTAGCGCTGCGGGTCGTAGTCGACGAGAGCAATCACGGTGAGGTCGGCGAAGAACGGCACAATCTGTGCAAGCGCAGCGATGCCGAACGAGTCGTAGAACATCACGGTCCGTCCTTCAATCAACCGGCCTGGCGGACCTTCGCTGATGAAGCGCCGGTTCAGCCCGCCCTCCAAGTCGTCGAGCTGTTCTACCGACACGACGGTGATGTCTGGTCGCACGACTGCGTACAGAGGAGCATCATCTTGTTCCGGTTTGCCCTGCATGTTGGTGAGGTCGCCGACGTAGGTACCGAGACCCTGATACTGCACCTCATCGTCGGACCACAAACCGGGCGCATAGTGATCGACCATCGCGTGCACTGCGACGAGCGACCCCGCCGAGTCCCAGTGCGTGTCCTTGCGCAGATACAACGCCTCGCGGCTGGCGTTGCTCTCGTCGATCAAGAGTTGGCGCAAGTCGACGAAGCCTTCGATCTCCGCACTGTTGAGGTCGGACCACAACTGTTCTGTGTACGCATCGAAACAATCGCGTTGCGCCAGGTCGGGTGGAAGCAGCTCGGCGTGAACGCTGCTCTTGTCGGGGGCAACCATCGAGAGGACGTCGCGGCCCGAGTCGGCGATGACTTCAGCAAGCTCCTTGAAATGAGCTGCAGTCGCCTCCGCCGGTGCGTTCGGCGTGCACGCGACATCGATGGCGTCCTTGATGAACAGGAACCCATCGAGGCCGCGCAGCACTCGTGGTGTGGCTGAGCCGCCGAACGCGGCGTCTTCGCGGTACACGTGCTCGTCGATCCACGCATCGGCGCGCACTGCACTGGTCTTCAGTGGCAAGCGATCGGCGATGTAGTTGCCCAGGTTGCCGAAGTAATCCCAGCCGCCGTCAAGCCCGCGGTAGCTCGCTTGTGTTCGGTTCTCCGTGTTGTGCCCAGAGCCGTGCGTAACGAATACGAGGGCCGGCGCAAAGATCACCGCCGCGGCGCTTAGACAGGTCAAGACCTTGAGTCGACGTCCGGTCTGCGTGGTTCCCGCCGCGATCATTGATGCGACTGTAGTCGTGCCACTTTCGGGCGGCGGCTTCCCGCTAGTTGATGGTGAATTGGGGGAGCGATTTCACAAAAGTGACATCGGACGCGAGATCTATGAGCCGTCCGGCGTTAGAGCTGCACAGCGAATCGATGCGCTCAAGCATCAGCTGTCGACGAGCGAACAGCAACCGCGCGACTACCGCCGATTGATTCGGCAACTTGTGGTACGGCTCGTCCACGTCGAGGTCGTACGGATGGACGTACGTCCACGCTCCTCGTTGGTCGCGCACTCGGCGAGCCGCGACGCGCACGACTAGCGATGGCACGAGTCGCACGTACGCGCCACCGAGTACGGGCAACGCGATGCGACGGAGGCCGAACACAGGTGCGGGGAATTCGACTAAACCGCCGTCGCCCCACACGAACGGTGTCTTCGGTGCGCTTGGGAAACCTGCCTGCGGGTTCCACGCGGGTAGCACGCTCGATGAATAGCGGAAGCCTGCTTCGGCCAGAATCGCCGGTGCCCATGGAGTGTCGCGGGTCAGCGAGAAGTAGGGAGCCCGGAATCCCGCGGGCGCTTGGCCGACGATCTCGGCGAGCTCTCTGGCACCGCGGTGAACTTCGTCGCGGAACTCGTCGGCCCCCACGTCGCGCAGATGGCGGTGTGTGTAACCGTGCAATCCGATCTCGTGGCCCAGGCCAGCGAGTTCCTGAAGTTCAGATGCCCAGTGTTTGGCGAGGTTGCCAACAACGAAGAAGGTGGCTTTGATCTCGCGCTTGGCCATCAATGCCAGCAATGGCTCGAGTGCTTCACGAAAGCGAGACGGATGGTTCGGATCGCCAAGATTGTGATCCTCGACATCAAGTGTGAGGATGCACATTGAGCCAGGGTAACCGAGCACTTGGCAGACGCACGTGGCATCATCGATGCGTGGCGCTTGACCTTGAAACCGATCGTCGGCTGCTGGCCGAGGTTTTTCCGCACGACTCCAAGTTCTCCAACTCCACCTTCTTGGAGTGGCAGTACACGGGCTCTCCGTCGGGGGAAGTGGTGTGTGCCAATCGCAACGACGAGCTAGGTCGCCTCGGGCACTACGCCGTGCTGCCGCAGCGCTGGTCGGTGGCGGGCGAACCCACTCGGTTCGCGCTGTCGCTAAACACGGCGGTCGCCGAACGAGGGCGTGGACAGGGACTCTTTACGACCCTGGCCGAGTCGACCTACGCGACGGCACGCGATGCTGGCTTTGAGGCCATCGTCGGTGTGGCGAACGCACAATCAACGCCAGGCTTTCTGAGCAAACTCGGCTTCACGCTCGTCGGGCCGCTGGCGGTCTCGATACTGCTACCGCGCCCCTTCCGTGGCGGCGACAGTGTTCAGCGAATCGCGCTCGCCGACGTAAGTGGCGAGTTGCTCGATCGCTTCCGTCCGAGCGATTCCGCGGTGGCGCGGATGTGGGACTTGGCTGAACTGCGCTGGCGACTGGGCGACCCAGGTCGAACGTTCAGTGTGTTTCAAACCGAACGGTTACTCGCGATCACGTGCGCAACGAAGCAAAACGGAATCCCTGTCGCCGTCGTCCTGAAGGTGCTCACCGCGCCAGGTGCAACTGGTCTCAGCGTGGGAAAGCTTGTCAACGCCGCGTGCCGCCATCACCGCGCCGCGTTCGCGATGCACGCCGGTAGCAACCCTTCGCTGTCATTGAAAGGAATCCGACTGCCGCAGCGCTTGAAGCCTTCGCCGTTGAACCTCATCGTGAAGAGCCTGAACCCGAATCGGCAAACCGTCGAGTTCGTTCCGACAACGTTCGAGTTCTTGGAGTTCGACGCCTACTAGTTGCCTAGTCGCTTACTGATCGGTCGCGCCGGAGTTGTTCTGTTCGAGTCTGTCGAGTCGTTCTTTCAAAATCGCCGAAGCCTCTGCCAGCGTCCGAGCTCGTTCGGTAAGACCCGACACTGTGATCGAGAGTTGCACGGTAAGACAGAGCAGAGCGAACGAGGCGAAGCCAAGCAGCACGACGGCCGGGTCGAGGTCGAGAGCCGAGGCGACTGGTTTGATCAGTCGGCCGAGCAAGCCAGCGGCGACAACACAGGTTGCGACAAAGAGCCAGCCGAGTGTGTAGCGCATCGACAAAATGCCGCGGCGAGCGACGAGCACGACTGCGATAGCGAAGATCAGCCCGAGCGCCACCGTGATCGCGATGGTCCAGTTATTTGTCATCGGCTGCACCGCCTTCGAACACTCGATACTTGTGCCCCGAGCCAATCATCAAAGTGACGATTGCTCGTGCAAGGTGCCGCATCGAAGCGATTGTGCCAGCCGACGGGACACCGCCTTGGCGTTCGTTCATCGAGATGGGGATCTCGGCGACGTGATAGCCGTGGCGACCGGCTTGCACGAGCGCCTCGAAGGTGTCGCCGAGATAGTGCATCGGGTACTTCAGCGCAAACTCGCCAAGCAGGGGAGCGCGCACCACTCGAAAGCCCGAGGATGCGTCGGTTATCGCGACGCCCGCAGCCTTGGATGCGACGCGTGCGAGCACGCGCATTGGGATTCGTCGGATGCGGGTTGCTTGAAATCCGCTGGTTCCGGCGAACCGCGTTCCGACGAGCAGATGTAGATCGTTCGCGATCGCGTGATCGATCATGCGCGGCAATTCGACGGGATCGTGTTGACCATCGGCGTCGCACTGAACAGCGATCTCGTACCCGTTATCGATGGCCCAACGGAATCCCGCACGTAGCGCGCCGCCAACTCCAAGGTTGAACGGCAACTCCAGCACCGTTGCGCCGGCGGTGCGGGCCGCCCGTGCCGTGCCGTCGGTGGAACCGTCGTCGACAACGACCACCGGGAATCCGACGCGCAAGATGTCACCAACGACGGCAGCAACAGTCTCGATCTCGTTGAAGGCTGGAACGACCACAACCGCGGGTTGTGAATTCACCTGGTTCATCTTGCGCGGCGCAACGATCGAAGGTCGCGAATCAACATTCGAAGCCCGAAGAACAAACACGCCAGGGGAATCACGGCGAGTAGAAACACGCTTCGCGGTCCACCGATCAGCGGCCACCACGACCACCACGTGTCGAGTT
Source organism: Actinomycetota bacterium (assembly GCA_043786755.1). GTDB lineage: Bacteria > Actinomycetota > Acidimicrobiia > Acidimicrobiales > Ilumatobacteraceae > UBA668. Next base: position 1,663 of record JAYVVU010000257.1, on the reverse strand, counting down.
GCACGCTGGCGGCATACCAGTGGATTCGGTCCTCGTAGTTGACGGGTATTGATGAAAGCGTGCGCGGCTCTCCGGTCAGCCGATCGATTGTGTTGTCGATCAGTTCCGGAACGCTGCGGAGCTCTTGCATCAGCGGCGAAGAACGCGGCTGGAAGTCCCACGCGTCTTCGATCTGTGACCACGTCGGATCGACATCACCCGTGTTGCGGGTGACGTTCGGGAGATTTTGCCAATACGCAGCCTGAAAGTCGATCGTCGCGCCGAGCAGCCCAGGGCCGAGAAAGCCGACAACACCAGCGACAGTCGCGCCACGCACCCATTGCCGCTCGCGGGAAATGATCGGTGCCAGCAGCGCGATCACCAGCGGCAGCAACGGAATCATGTAGCGCGGCCCGTAGGCGACCTCGCCAGACCACGCGTCGAACCTCGAGAAGATGTAGACGTGCAACAGGGTGATGGCACCCACTATCAGCACAAACTGCCGATTGGCGATGTAGGACGATCGAGTCGCGAACATGACGACGAGCACAATCGGCGCGTAGAAGATGATGCCCTTGCCCGGGCTGAGGAACAGGCCAAAGAGACCCTCGTAGAACGGCGTGTTGAACTTGACGCCTTCGTAGCCGAGTTCGAACGGTCCGCCGAATCGGATCCATCCGTTCGCACAAAATGCGATTACAGGCAGCGTGGCGCCGATTCCGAACGCAATCGTGTGTCGGATGCGCAGCGCGCGGGGCAGGACTAACAAGCCGGCGATGAGGAAGACGGGCACGAACGAGAAGGTGGTCGTGCGCGTCAGACCGACGCAGCCAGCGAGGAATCCGACCACTGCAGCGTTGCGTTCAGTTGGTAGTCGCCACCAGCGCGTCGAGGCGAGCATGGTGGCGGTCAACATCATGGCTGTGCCCGGCTCGCTGAAATCCGACTCGCCGTGCACCCACGCCCATGTGGCGAGCCCGAAGATCATCGCCAGCATGAACGCGTGTCGTCGGCGCGCGCCGAGTCGGCGACACAACATGAACAGCAATCCACCAGTGATCGCGGTCATGATCGGATTGGCCGTCAGGAAGATCAGCCGCAACGCTTCTTCCTCAAAGGCAGCAGGGAATGCCTGCGACACGGCCTTGCCCGCGAGATAGGTGGGCACGAGCAAGACGAGTGTGCCGATCGGCGCAATCGTTGTCGGGTCACCGTTGGTGTTGGGTACCACTGCGGCGACGACCCCGTCGATTTCTGCAGGGCGGTAGATGACCGTCGTGTGCCGAACAAGCGACCTCGTTCCCGCCAAGTACATCTCGCCGTCGACGGAGATGGTGTGTCCGCCCATCGTTGTGAAGTACACGCCAAGCAGCAGCAGCACGACGACGATTGTCGATCGGCGATCGGCTCGATGTTCGCCGCGCAGTGACCACCATCTGGTCGGCGACTCGAGCGCCCCATCATCGTCGGCAGCGTTGTTCATGCCGGCGAGGCTACAGATGAACACAAGGGGGCGAGTGCCCGGTTGCCCTGTGGCGTACCCTTAACCGACCGCATCCACCGGCCGAAGTCGACTACGTGACGGCCCAGATCACAGGAATCCCATGACGAGACTGGCAATCATCGGCACCGGCTATGTCGGCCTTACAACGGGCGTCTGCTTCGCTCACCTTGGCCACGACGT
>JAYVVU010000256.1:0-3762 GCA_043786755.1 Actinomycetota bacterium | reverse complement strand
CGACGAACACGATGTCGCTGCGCCGCGCGACCCGTTTGCGATGTGGATTGAAGCCGATTGCCCCAGTATTGCCGCCACCTGCCGCGCTGCCACCACTGTCGCGAGCATGCTCAGTAGCGTGACGACGATGCGCGTTGTGCGATGGATGAACCTCACGCTTTTGGGTGGGTTCTGTGGTGCACTGCTTTGGATCGCGACGAGCACGAGCGTTGGTGCGACTGTTCCCCCCGATGACGGCAGTTCGACCACTGCCGTGACCGACACCACGCTGCCGCCCCCACCGCCAGTTGCCGCCGGACCGCTGATCCTTTCTCCTCCCGGCTGTGTCGTGCCCCCGCCCGCGCTCGCAATCTTTCGCGGGCGGGTGGTCAACATCGACGATCCGCCGACGACGGCTCAGTTTCACGTGCTGTCGATACTTGCCGGAAGCCTCGATGGCCACGCGTCCGTCAATCGTGTTTCGGTGGTGTACGGGCAGGAAGCAAGCTTTCTTGAAATCGGTGTCGATTACATCGTGGGTGTGCGCCTCGATCTCGACACCGACCGACTGGTGAGCAAGATTTTGCGACCGGCGCCATTGTTCGGGGGCGATGCCGTCATCGGCCTCGACGACAGCGATTTGGAATGCCCGCATATCGAAGACCCGATCAGCACACTGCTCAGCGACGGCAGTGGAGTCGACTCGGGAGTGCTCACGCCGCTGGAGGACAGCGGTTCCAATCTGGTAATCGCGATCGTGCAGCCGCTCGCGATCGCGCTAGCGGTCCTGATCGGACTCGTGCTGGTGAAGAGCCTGGTTGTCTCGATGGGCAGATCGCTGCGCGAGTCGACGGGTTCACCAGTGCCGGTGGCACGCGTGCGCCATCATGCCGACGCCGACTCAGACGGCCGCAAGCGATTGCCGTAGCGCTTCAGTTCGGTCGGCCCAGTCGTCGATCGGTACCTGCGCGGCTGAGCCGTCGACGCGACACATGACCAACACGCCACCGGCGACGGGTTCACCCAACACCTGTTGCAGCGCCAGCCCGTACGCAGCTAACTGAGTTCCGTAGCGCGCAAGGCGCTCGCTGCGTTCGTCGCCCTCGGGAATCTGGTCGGTCTTGTAGTCAACGATGATGAGGCCGAGCTGCGGGTGACGCACGAGTAGATCGATATAGCCCTCGACGATTGTGCCGGCCACATCGGAGGCAACGAAGAGCTCGCGCCAATGCTCGAACTCGATGCTCTCGGCGACAATTGGTGCTGAGAGCGCGGAGCGTGCCAGACGCTCGATCGTCAGCTCGTGATCGAGGACGCCCTCGGCAGCGGCCTGCGCCGCCGCGAGCGCGGGGATGTTGGCGCCCGAATGAAGGTCGGCGAATTGCAGCACGGCGTGTACCGCGCGACCGACCGCTGTGCCGTAGCGCCCACGTTGCCACGGCGGCAGGTCGAGGTCGATCGGGTCCTTTTGCAGGCCACCGTCCGCTTCGGCTTGATCGTCGTCAGCATCTCCCTCGACATCCGCGTCGAAGTTGGGCGCTGCGGTTTCGACGATGGGCTCAACACCGGAACTCGCCAACGCGGTCGCGCTCATTGCCGCTGGGCGACTCGCCGCGACGAGATCGCGCTGCCATGTCTGCCACCACTCGTCTTCGTTCGCCCACGCAAGTTCGCTGGCTGGTGATTCGGGCGCGCTGAGCGAACCTTCGTAGCCAGCGAATTCGTTGTGTACCGCTTCCGCGGCCGCGTCGGCGATGATCTTCGCTGAGGTCCGCGTTGGCTTGTCGGTGCGATGCAGCGACACCACGAGGTGGTCCATGGCACGTGTGCACGCGACATACAGCAGCCGGATGCGCTCGGCGTCGCTCATCTGCTCGTCGATCGGTTTGAACTGTTGGTACGTCGGATCGTCGGGATCCGACAATGTCCACGTCGCTTCCGGCCACACCACCCGGCGACCACGGCTGCCCGCGGGAGTACTGCTGAGTCCGGAAACGATCGTGATCGGGAACTGCAGACCCTTGGCGGCGTGAACCGTCATGATGCGCACCGCATCGTGGTCGGTCTCGGGCAGCACGGTCTCGGCGACGAAGCGGCCTTCATCGCCTTGCAGTCGAGTCCACAGCAAGTATCGGCGCACACCGTGTCCGCCTGCCTCGCTCCATGCCCGCGCCTGGTCGATGACAAAGCGCACCCGCCGCCACACGTCGCGATGGTCGCGGCCGGCCAGCGCGAGTTCCATCACGCACCGTTCCTGCACCAGCCAGGCCAACAGCTGCGATGGAGTGCTGTAGGGCAGGCGAGCTTCCAGGTCGGCTAGGCAGCGCAGCCCGACAGCAACGGGATGATCGAATAGTTCCGACGTGTTGTCGGGTAGGTGCTTCCAGCTCCACGGCTGATTGTGTGTGACCTTCCACTCGTACAGGTGGCGGTCGCTACAGCCGAACAGCGGCGTGCGGAGCGCCGAAACGAGCGCCAGTTCGTCGGTCGGGTCGTCGGCGGCGCGCAACGCCAGCATCAGCGCGCGCACTTCGCTTGCTGCGTACACAAGCGAACTGTTCTCTGCCCGGAAGGGGATGTCGCGCGCCGCGAGAGCGACTTGCAGCGCGACCAGCGAGAGGCGCGAGGGAAGCAGAATCGCGATGTCGCCTGGGCGGCAGTCGGTCAGTTTGCCGTCGCGCCACACCTGCCACTTCGACGTCAACGCTTGCACCACGATGCCAGCAACATCGTCGGCCTCGCGCTCGCGCAACACTTCCGCAACGGCGCGGCCGAGATCCTCGTGCTGTTGCGCGCCAAGCACCGTCACCGAACCGTGGTCGTGGCCACCGATTCGCGCCGCCATCAGTGGCTCGTACGCCGGTTGCACATCGGCTTCGAATTGAATCAGCTCGCCCATCGTGGTGTTGACCCAGTCGACGATCGGTGAGGCGCTGCGGAAGTTGGCGCTCAGCGTTGCGCGCTGCGCACCGATTTGGTCGCTGGCGCGCAGGAACTGCGCGATGTCGGCGCGTCGGAAGCGATAGATGCTCTGCTTCGGGTCGCCAACAACGGTGAGTCGGCCGGCTATTGGTTGCAACAGCCGCCAGTCGGCTGGCTGATCCTTCGGATCGGCGGTGATGCGCACCGCGAGTTCGAGTTGGATCGGGTCGGTGTCTTGGAACTCGTCGAGCAGCACGCGCGTGTACCGCTGGTGGAGTTGCCGGCGCACATCGGGGTTGGTTGCGACCAGTCGGCGAGCCAAGACCAGCAGATCGTGAAACTCGAGTTCGCCCGCAAGTTCGCGGTCGCGCACCGACTGCAACGTGAACTTGTGGAGCAAGGCACCGAGTGTGAGACGACGCTCCTCGTTGAACGACACCAACGTTGCCTTGCCTAACTCGCGTGCCGCCGCGACCGTCTCGCGATACGCGACCACGGCATCGGGCGATCCGTGAAACTTTCCCCAATTCTTGGTGTCGCCCTTGCCTGCATAGCGAACGTTGTCGATCTCGTGGATCAGCCGCAGTAGCCCGCCCAACGGGAGTGGTCCTGCCAGCTGTTGCGCAATACGTGCGAACGCCGCGATCACTTTCTCTTGCGTGTCGCCCGCTGGCGCTTCGTAAGCCGCGAGTTCGGCGCACGCGTTCGCGAGACTGCGTTGCGCGGCGGCATCGTCGAAGCGTGGCGGCATGTCGGGCGACACGCGAGCTTCGACGAGATCCCAGTTGGCTTGGAAGTCGTCGGCCATACGCCGCGCGCCGTTTTCGATTCCGAAGTTGTCGTGTTGGCAGAGTTCGACGA
>JAYVVU010000255.1:0-3769 GCA_043786755.1 Actinomycetota bacterium | reverse complement strand
CGAACTCTGGGCGAGGCAACTCCAATCTCCACGACATGGCTGAGCGCAGGCTCGTAAGCCTTTTCGAAGCTAAACCCTTCCTGGAGTCGCATCAGGTCGTCGGCTTGCGCCGAGAGCAACTCTTCTAGCTCGGCCACCAGCCAGTCCTTGAGCGCGGATTCGCATGTGCCATTCAGATGGTGGAAGTAAGCGCGCGTTCGTACTCGTTCCTCGTCGAAACGAATGAACGGGTGACGCCGCAGATGTTCGAGCAGCGCCAAGAGGTCACCTCGCGTTGGAGTCATTGGTCGCCACGCTACGGCAAGGACATGCCGGTGATGTCATTCGAACGATACCGCATCGAGCTCGAACGCCGAGGCTACGTACCGCGAGGTTTGACCACTTCGGTTACGAGTCGTAGTTCGAAACTAACCGGCAGCGGTCGGCAGCGCGTCGTGCAGCATATTGTTCACGAACGCCATGCCATTCTCGGTGAGCCTGAGCCCAACCATCGAATCGCGATCCGACTCCGCGAGTGGCTTCTGTGTCGCGGTCCGTTTCACGAGCTTCGATTCGACTGCCTTGTTCAAGACCTCGATCAGTCCACCAATCACGGGAGTGCCCGTGATGCTTCGCGCCGTGGGCGCATCGAGACAGATGTCGTCGCCGTGCTTGCTGAGCACGTAGAGCAGTTTCACAAGCGGACGCGACGCCGCAGCCGCCATTGGAATCGCTGCCACGCTGTCTGCTTCAGGTGCCGCTTCGCCACCGAAGTCCCGCGTGTACTCAGCGCGTCGATTCTTTATGCCGAGCAAGACGAAGTACTCGAGCCGGCGCTCTGGGGACCACCCGTTCATCGCGAGCAGTGCGCGTCGGAGGTTCTCTGCCAACCTCGTTTGATCGCGATCCGAGTTCACAGGCTCAGGTTGGCCGAAACACCCCGAGGATGCAACGAGGATCCCGAACGGCGATTTGGATGTGTGATTCTCGCCTGATCATCGCGCCAGGAAACGCCGCGTCCCCTTCCCAGAATGCACCACGCACTGTTTGAAAGTCGTCGGGCAATAGCTGAAGGCAACGGTTGATGACACGACAGTCGAGATAGCGGCCGCCCAGATCGGCGTCAGGCCCCTTGTTGATCGGCAGGTTCTGGTTGGCCGTCCGTGCGTCCTCGGCCTCCTGCTCGTATGCCGGCCGGAGCAACGAGGTGAATTTGATATCGAGAAGGTCGAAGCATCGGCCGAGTTGAATGATCGCGCCAACGACAACACCGTCATCGCCGTGTTTGTCATGCGCCCAGGCGGCCGCACGTTCCGGACCATGCTCCCAGAAGTAGATGCCGCGTCCGAGCCAGTCGTGTGGCTTTGCGCTCGGCGGCCAATCAGGGACGGCTCTATCGCCGGTAAACAACTGGGTACCGAGTTCCTTGCTGCACCGGTGATAGGCAAGGACCCACCGCGCGAACCGCTCCACACCGATCTCGATAGCACGGATCAATCCTCCGGATCGCCATCGCGTAGAAGGCGCGACTTGCTCGACGGTTCGAATGTGCAGATCGTCGAACACTCTGCATTGATCTCGGAACTCGGTGCCGTGTTTTCGATGCTGTCGCTACCCGAGCCCGAAACACCTCGATCTCGGTGTGGGAACGTGAAGCGTTGATTGCGTCGACCCAGCGCCCCACCAAAACAAGTCCCGTTGAGGTTGTCGACGGGACCCTTCCGGGACAAGCAGATCGTCCCGAAGGTTAGATGCGAGCGTCAGCGGCGACGCCAGTAGGCCTGGTCGAGGATCGATTGCAGGTCGCGCCACGGCTGGAGCACGTCCGTGATCGCGCGCTCGGACGACGGCTGCATCGCGCGCTCGGCCAACGACGGCTGCATCGCGCGCTCGGCCAACGACATCGCGCGCTCGGCCAGCGAGGGCCTGCGCATGTCCATCACCATCCGCTCAGCCAGCGACGGCTTGCGCATGTCCAGCACCATCCGCTCGGCCAGCGACGGCTTGCGCATGTCCATCACCATCCGCTCGGCCAGTGATGGCTTGCGCATGTCCAGCACCATCCGCTCGGTCAGCGACGGCTTGCGCATGTCCATCACCATCCGCTCGGCCAGCGACGGCTTGCCCATGTCCATCACCATCCGCTCGGCCAGCGACGGCTTGCCCATCACCTCGCACGGTCTGAGTGACCTCATCAACTGCGAGGCCAGGAGCGGCTTGGGCTCGACACGGCTGCGTTCAGTTGCAGCGATCTTTCGAGCCTTCGCCTCGGCACGCACATGCTTGAGCGCCGTGGTGTAGTTCTCGTTGGTCCGATCCATCCGGCTTCGCGCAGCCTTCTGCAACTGCCGGTCACGATTCATTTTCGACATCGAAGTTCTCCAATAGCTCTGCGCAAGGCCACACCACCTCCGCAAAGCGGAGAGTCTTCGAAACCTGGCCGGACGAGCGAACCCGATTTGTCCCTCTTGGCTAGGTCAGGGTGTGCTGACCATGAGGTTAGGCGCCGGTATATCGCCAAAATCAAATCTACGCCGCTTCAGCTCCGCTGCAACATTCTTCAGGGTCGAGAGATCCCGGGTACCGCGACCGTTACTCCGTGCGGTCCAGCTTCCTATGGCTGCGTGCCAACGAACCCGACGAACTGATCAAGCAGACTACGTAGGTGCTCGAGGATCACAGCTTCGTCAGGCGCAGCCGCTACTTTTTCCGGCTTCATCGCGTAGCGAAGGATCGAGTGCACCATCGTTGCGTGTACGGGACCGATGCCGATCGTGGGATCCTGAACACTTCCACCAGCCTCCTTGAGAGCCGCGATCATCGAAGTCCACATCTCCCAGACGAAGGCGGCGCGGAAGTCAGTCCACTGACGATGGGAGTCGTAGAACTGTTGCATCCCCTGACGGCGCCATCTGATCGTCGTCGGGTGACTGAGCGCGTCGCGATGGTTCCGTAGTTCTTCGCGTCGCGCGATTGGAAGATCAGCGGGGATCATCCGGTGCTCGTCTTTGAGCAACTCGGCGACCTCGACGATGGAGCGATCCTCGAGCGCCTTCAGCGCCCGGTAGGGCATCGTGTTTGCTGGGTTCGATGCAAACAGCTCGTGTTGTGGGTCGCGGCCGAAGTAATCCTGCGAAAGCATCGTCGACAAGGCAGATTGGACCGCGGTTCTCACGGACATCCCCATCAACACGACCTGCATCTCGAACTCTCTGATGTTCAGATCCACCATGGTGCTCCCCAACTCATCGGCCACATTCTAGTCGAAGAGGTCTTTCGCGACGACCAGGTCGTTTGATCGAGATCTCCATCACCACCGCTAAGCGGGATCTCGCTCGGCGGCACCGTCCACGAACTGATCGTCGACGGCCACACGATCGCAACAATGCGGACGGTCCACCCGACGCTGTTCAAACTGCGATCGCGTTTCGCCGCACGTTGTTGAGGTTGGTGAACTGAGGGTCGCCGACCGCGTGCGCGCGCACCGACATACCCAACACGAGCACCTGCGCTGCGATCGTGTCGTGCTGGAGGTCGTTGCACGAAGTGTCTCGACCGCGGATTGGTCGCGGCCGGCGCCGCGGACGAAGCGCACCGTACCGTCTCGATCGCGAAGCTCGACATACGCGACCTGGGCACGACAAGCCTCGATGACTTCAGCGCCTGCTCGACGATCGATTCGGGCTGGCGGTCGGTGAGCGCGAGCTCGAGGAGGTGCTCAAGGAGCTGCGTGGGTTTCGCGCTCGTCTTGTTCGGATTTTTCCGGCCGGACCACGTAAGGCCTTCGCTC
>JAYVVU010000254.1:0-3786 GCA_043786755.1 Actinomycetota bacterium | reverse complement strand
GCTGCGCGAGCACGATGCCGAGCGGACCGGCGTATTCGAGCGCGCGGCGCATCAGTTGCGGATCTTGTACGCCGTTGCCGTCGTCGGTGAACAGGTGCACACCGGCGGCAGCGAGTTCGGCGTATGGCGCGAGCTGAGTGCCAGCACGACCGACTGTGATGCATCCCGACGGCAACACCTCGCACAGCCCGGCCTTCTGCCCTTGTGCGCGAACGAAGTCGACGACCGACACGGTGTCGTGTGCCGGGTCGGTGTTCGGCATCGCCACGACGGCGGTGAAGCCGCCGAGTGCTGCCGCGCGACTCCCGGTCTCGATGGTCTCGGCTTCCTCCTTGCCCGGCTCGCGCAGGTGCACATGCAGATCGACGAAGCCGGGGGAGACGATGCAACCCTTGGCGTCCAACTCCGTGTCGCCCTTCAATCCGGCACCTATCTCGATAATGCGACCGTTCTCGATCGCGACGTCGCCGGCGCGCTCGCCGGTTTGATCGAGCAGCGTTCCGCCGCGAATCACCAGGCGCGTCGCTGTGTCTTTGAAGGTCACAGCGCACCCGACAAGTCGCTGCCAGAACCGAGCAGCCAGAACAGCACGGCCATGCGCACCGCAACACCGTTGGTGACCTGGTTGAGGATCACCGAGCCCAGTAGCTCGCCAGGGTCGGACACCATCTCCACCCCTCTATTCATCGGACCGGGATGCATCACCAACGCGTGCGGAGCCATGCGAGCGGCGCGTGCATCGGTGAGTCCGTAGAGCAACGAGTACTCGTGCAACGAAGGCAGCAACGCTTCGTCCATTCGCTCGCGCTGAACGCGCAAGAGATACAGCACGTCGAGATCGGGAAGCAACGAATCGAGGTCGTGGCTGGTCTCGACCGGCCAACCTTCCAGCGACGGCGGCAACAAAGTTGGTGGAGCGACGAGCGTGACGCGAGCACCGAGCGCGGCGAACGCTTGCACATCGCTGCGCGCTACACGGCTGTGCCGAATGTCGCCGACGATCGCGATGTGCAGTCCTTCGAAGCCATCGCGGCGGTTGAGGCTCGTACGGATCGTGTAGCAGTCGAGCAACGCCTGCGTCGGGTGTTGGTGCCAACCATCTCCCGCGTTGATGATGCTGGCGTTGGTCCAGCGCGTGATCATCTCGGGCGCTCCGCTGCTGCGATGGCGCACGACGAAGGCATCGACTCCCATCGCCGCAATCGTCTCGATCGTGTCGCGCAGGCTCTCACCCTTGCTCACGCTGCTCGACGAAACGCTGAAGTTCATCGTGTCGGCGCTGAGCCGTTTGGCGGCGGTATCGAAACTGGTGCGGGTGCGCGTGGAATCCTCGAAGAACAGGCTGACCACGTTCTTGCCGCGCAGCGCTGGAACCTTTGGAATCGGTCGGCTGCTGATCTCGACCATGTGATCTGTGAGCTCCAGCAAGCGGTGAATGTCGTCGGCGGTGAGGTCGTCGATCGCGAGCAAGTGCTTCATTGGATCGTCACACCGTCGGCGGTGGCCACAACCAACTCGTCGCGACTGGTCGGCAGGTTCTTGCCAACAAAGTCCGGGCGAATCGGTAACTCGCGATGGCCACGGTCGACCAGCACTGCTAACTGCACGGCGCTCGGGCGGCCGTAATCGTTCAGCGCCTCGAGCGCGGCGCGCACCGTGCGCCCGGTGAACAACACGTCGTCGACCAGCACGATGGTGCGGCCATCAAGCGAGCCCGCAATGTCGGTGACGCTGGCCGGGACGATTGGCCGCAAACCGACGTCGTCGCGGTGAAAGCTGACATCGAGCGACCCGAGCGGCACCTCATGCTGCGGATCGATCGCGGACAGCAGGGCGGCAAGTTCACGCGCCATCCACACGCCACCGCGTTGCAGGCCGACGACTGCCAGACCCTCGATGCCTTGGTTGCGCTCGACGATCTCGTGAGCGATGCGGGTGAGGGCTCGCCTTACGTCGTCGGCGCTGAGCACCGTCCGCATTGCCATATTCGTTCCCTTCACGTATGGGCCTCACAGGACCCATTTCACGTTCGCCGAGATGGTAGCCGCACGTGGGCAAACGAAATCACGACGGCCGATCTCGTACGCTCACCGCATTGGCATTGGGCTGCTCTTCGCGTTGGTCGGCTCGCTGGCTGGCATGGCGTTACACGAAGTGGTCGATTGGATCTCGCCGCTAGTCGTCGCCGTGTTGTTCGGTGCGCTGGCAGCCAACGTCGGCTTGGTGCGCGCACCGATGCGCAGCGGGCTGCGCTGGAGCGCCCGCCACGTACTGCGGGCCGGCATCGTGCTCGTCGGCTTGCGCCTGTCGCTGCGCGAGGTTGCCCACCTCGGACCACGAGCGCTCGCTGCCGTGGTCGTGGTCGTGGTCGCGACCTTCTTCGGGACGCAGTGGCTCGGCAAGAAACTGGGCTTGTCGCCCGGCCTTTCGCTGCTGGTCGCGACGGGCTACTCGATTTGCGGTGCCTCGGCGATCGCCGCCACTGAACCCTTCGCCGACGCAACGGAGGAAGAGGTCGCCTACGCCATCGCGTTGGTCACGATGTGCGGCTCGCTTGCTATCGCGCTGCTGCCCGCCACCGCGTCGCTGCTGAACATGAACGATGCACACTTCGGCGCGTGGGTCGGGGCATCGGTGCACGACGTCGGGCAAGTGGTCGCAACGGCGAGCACGCGCAACGCGGCCGCGCTGAAGGCCGCTGTAATTGTGAAGCTGACCCGGGTGGCACTGCTTGCGCCACTGCTCGCCGGCGTCTCGTTTGCCTACCGCCGTCGGCACACCGGTAATGAACGGCTTGGCGACGAACCGGCCGGCGATAAGCCATCGCTGCCGGTGCTGCCGATATTCATCGTCCTGTTCTTGGTCGCCGTCGCCGTTCGCACAACCGGAGTCATCCCCGACCTGTGGCTGGCGCGCGTGAAGAACGTCGAGACGTTGCTGATGGGTATGGGCCTCGTCGGCCTTGGTGCCGGGGTCTCGCTGGCGAAACTGCGCGCGGTCGGGCGGCGCCCGTTGGCGCTCGGCTTGCTGAGTTGGTTGCTGGTCGCTGTCGTGTCGCTGGCTGCGGCCTACGTCGCGGCGTAGACCTCGCCAAGGCGGCCGGCATCGAGACGCAACACTTGGTCGGCGCGATCGAACGCAACGGCACGATGCGAAACGGCCAGCACCGTCATCCCCGCGTCGGCGAGGTTGTGCCACAACTGCAGCTCCGTCTCAACGTCGAGCGCGCTCGACAAGTCGTCGAGCACGACGAGTTCGGGGGCGTGCACCAGCGCACGCGCGGTCGCAACGCGCTGGCGCTGACCACCCGACAGCCGTAAGCCGCGGGGACCGATCAGCGTGTCAAGACCGTTGGGCATCTCGTCAATGTCGCCGCGCACGGCGGCAAGAGTGAGCGCGATCTCGATGCTCTCGGGTGAAGCAGCACCGAGGGCCACGTTCTCGCCGACGGAATCGCTGACCAGCTGCGGCACCTGCGACAGGTACGCCGCGTTGGGCGGAACCAGGAATGCGGCGCGGTCAGTGATCGCGGCACCGTTCCAGAGCACCTCCCCCTCAAGCTCGGCGTTGATTGTCAAGCCGAGAATTGCGCGTAGCAGCGTGCTCTTGCCGGAGCCGATCGGCCCGGTAAGAACGGTGAAGGTTCCGCGCCGCAGCGTGAACGAAACGTCGCGCACACCGCCGCCAGTTGAGTACTGCGCGCTCAAGCCGCGCACTTCGAGCGTGTCGAGTCGCGAACGCTTAGGTCGAATCGCAGGCAGACGTGGGCGATCCTCGCGGCGACCG
>JAYVVU010000253.1:0-8722 GCA_043786755.1 Actinomycetota bacterium | reverse complement strand
GGTGGGCGCTTCTCGAGGAAACTTGTGATGCCCTCGCGGGCATCGGCGCTCATGCCCTGCATCAAGATCCCGCGCGAGTCGGCGCGGTGGGCTTCCATTGGGTGGCCGGCACCAAGCATGCGCCACAACAGCTGACGAGTAAGGGCAACGCTGACTGGGGCAGTGTTCTCCACTATCTCAGCGGCGATCGCTCGCGCCGCGGGCACCAGTTCGTCGGGCGGGTGAATCGATCGGATCAGTCCGCCGGCAAGGGCCTCCGTTGCAGGAAAGACACGACCCGAGTAGCACCACTCTGCCGCCTGACTGATGCCCACCAGTCGCGGCAGGAACCACGAGCTACACGCTTCGGGCACGATGCCGCGCCGCGCAAACACGAAGCCGAACTTGGCGTTCTCGCTGGCCAGCCGAATGTCCATCGGCAGCGTCATCGTGACGCCGACACCAACGGCCGCGCCGTTGATCGCACCGATCACCGGCTTCTTACACTCAAAGATGCGCAGTGTGACTGTGCCCCCGCCGTCGCGGGGCACGCCATCTGCGTTCGGCTCGCCGCCACCTCCACCTGCGCTGAAAGTCGCGCCGCCGCCGGAAAGGTCGGCGCCAGCGCAGAATCCCTTGCCAGCGCCCGTCACGATCGCGACACGCACGTCGTCGTCAGCATCGACAGCATCGAACGCGGCAATCAACTCGAGGTTCATCCGGTGCGTGTTGGCGTTGAGTTTCTCCGGCCGGTTCAGCGTGATGGTCGCAATGCCGTCCGCGACCTCGTACTTGATCTGCGTGTAGTCCATTCCTGTGACGTTAAACGTCGAGGAAGCGACTGGCCGCTGTTGCCGAGCCGACGGCGCCGACGAACGCGCCGAGCAAGATCATCCAGAAGCACACCCACACCGGGTAACTGTCGGTGACCACGAAACCCGCCAGTCCCGAGTTGTCCGGGAAGCCGCGCACACCCTTCGTCCAGTCGTCGTTGACAAAGAGCAGGAACGCGCTTCCGAGCGAGGCACCCGCAATTCCCTGCAACAAACCTTCCAGCATGAATGGCAATCGGATGAACCAGTTGGTCGCACCGACGAGCTTCATCACTTCGATCTCGCGTCGCCGCGCAAACATGGCTGTACGAATCGTGTTCCAGATGAGCAGCGCCGAGGCAAGCAGCAGCACGACCGACATCACGAGCGTGCGCACGCCAAAGAAGCTCTTCAACTCGCTGAGGGTTTCGACTGCCTCGTCGGGAGTCTTGACGTCGACGACGTTGGGCAGCGACTCGAACTCGGCCTTCAGCGAGCGCAACACGGCACCGCTGCCTTGGTCGATCGGGGTGACGCGGAACAGCGAAGGAATGCCGGGCAGCAACTGCTCGAGCGCGCCCGGGTCGCCGGCAAACAACGTCCGGGCGGCATCGGCCGAACACGTTTCGTCGCAATACTTTGCAGACTCGACCACGCTCGTCTGGGCCTCTAGCGCACCCTGGAGGTAAGCGATCTGATCGGGCGTTGCGCCATGCTTGACGTAGACGATCATCTCGACGCCGCCGGTCCACTCGCTGAGCTGGTTGTCGAAGCCCTCTTGGATGAGCAGCGTCATGCCGAACAGGAAGAGCGACACGGTCGAGGTAATCACAGCTGCGACGGTGAGCGTCAGGTTGCGCGAGAGGCTCGCCCACATTTCGCGGATCGTGTAGCGAAGGCGCGAGATCATTCGTACACCCCTCGTGCCTGGTCGCGCACGATGGTGCCGCGGTCGAGCTGAATCACGCGCTTGCGCATCATGTTCACGATGCGCTGATCGTGAGTGGCCATCACCACTGTGGTGCCGGTCTTGTTGATGCGATCGAGCAGCCGCATGATGCCTTCACCGGTGGCCGGGTCGAGGTTGCCGGTGGGCTCGTCGGCCAGCAGGATCAACGGCCGGTTGACGAAGGCCCGCGCGATCGAGACACGCTGCTGCTCGCCACCGGAGAGTTGATGCGGGAAGCGCTCTTGCTTGCCGCCGAGGCCGACGAGATCGAGGACGGCCGGCACCTGCTGGCGGATGACGTGCCGTGGCCGACCGATGACTTCCAGTGCGAACGCAATATTCTCGAACACGGTCTTGTTGGCGAGCAGTTTGTAGTCCTGGAAGATGTTGCCCAGATTGCGGCGCAGGTAGGGCACTTTGGCATCGGGCATGTCGTTGATGTTGCGGCCGGCGACCAGAACCTGGCCGCGCTCGGGGCGTTCTTGGCGGTTCATCAGGCGCAGCAGTGTGCTTTTGCCCGACCCGGAGGGGCCGACAAGGAACACAAACTCGCCTTTGGCGATCTCGAAGGTGGCATCGCGCAGCGCGGTGACCTCGGTGGAATAGATCTTGTGGACGTTCTCGAGTTTGATCATGCGCAGTCGTTCACCAGGGGGTCCGTTAGGAAGCTTTGACTAGAGGGGTCCGCTCACCGCCTTGTAAACGGTAGCCCAGTCACTCGGCCTCACGGCGTCGCCACCGCAGGTAGCCCTCCATGAATTCGTCGAGATCGCCATCGAGCACGGCTTCGATTTGGCTGGTCTCGACCTCTGTACGCAGGTCTTTCACCATTTGGTACGGCTGCACCACGTACGAGCGGATCTGGCTGCCCCAGCCGACCTGTGCCTGACGACCGGCAATGGAGGCGAGTTCGGCCTCGTGGTCTTCTTCGATCTTGGCGGCAACCATCGCCTTCAACCGATTCAACGCCTTCTCTCGGTTCTGAAGCTGGCTGCGCTCTTCTTGACTGCTCGCCACCATGCCGGTCGGGCGATGGATCAGGCGCACGGCCGACGAGGTCTTGTTGATGTGCTGACCGCCAGCGCCGCTGGCGCGGAACACTTGCATGTCGATGTCGCTGTCGTTGATCTCGACATCGGGCGCGTCCATTACCGGCCACACCTGCACGCCCGCGAAGCTGGTCTGTCGGCGGCCCTGGTTGTCGAATGGGCTAATGCGCACCAAGCGGTGCGTTCCGCGCTCGCCCGTCATCAACCCGTATGCGTAGCGACCCGTGATCGTGAACTCGGCCGACATGATGCCGGCCTCAGTGCCTTGGCTGATCTCGTCGATCTCGAGCGTGAACTTACGCCGCTCCGCCCAGCGGGAATACATGCGCAGCAGAATCTCGCTCCAGTCCTGCGCGTCGACACCGCCGTCTTTGGCGTTGATCTGCACGATGCAATCGGCTTCGTCGTGCTCGCCGGTGAACAGGCTGCGCAGATCGAGTTGACGAAGCTGCGAGCCGATCGACCTGATCGCAGACTCGATGTCGGCTTCCTGCGATTCGTCGTCGACCTCGCGGGCCATCTCGTGCAACAGCTCAACGTCTTCCAACTCGCGACTCAGCGTGTCGAAGGTGTCGAGGTCGCCCTTCACGTTTGAGTACTCGGCGTTGACCTTCTTCGCCATCTCCTGGTCGTCCCACAGATCGGGGCGAGCGACTTCCATCTCCAGTTCGGAGAGCCGCGAGCGGCCGGTGGCGATCTTGAGGTAACCCTCTGCCTCGCCGAGGCGGCGTCGTAAGTCCTTTAGATCGTCACCAAAGTCGCGCATCGCGGCTCACTGCGTGGCGCCGTGGCACATCTTGAATTTCTTGCCACTGCCACATGGGCACGGAGCATTACGCGGGGTCTTGGAGAGCTCGTCCTTGACGACGGTCTGCTGCTTCGCCGGTGCCGGACGACTGGGTGCCGCCGGGCCGCCAGCGCCTCGCGCTGCCTCAATTGCACCCGCGCTTGCGGCGGCAGCGATGCCATCGGTCTGCTGGTTGTCGCTGGAGGTTTGCTGCACGTTTTGCACGACCTGCTGCGGTGCATCGTTGCGAACGACCTGCACGTGCATGACGTACTTGACGAAGTCCTGCGCGATGCCCTTCATCAGCGACCCGAACATTTCGTAGCCCTCGCGCTGCCACTCGGTGAGCGGGTCCTTCTGCCCCATCGCCCGCAGGTTGATACCTTCCTGCAGGTAGTCCATCTCTTCCAGGTGCTCGCGCCAACGCTGGTCGATGATGCGCAGCATGACTTGGCGCTCGACGTTGCGCATGACCTCTGATGTCAGCTCGACCTCGCGTTGTTCGTAGTAGGCCTTGGCGTTGTCGGTGACGAGGTCGAAGATGTCGTCGGCGTCGTCGAACGATTCCAGCGCGGCAACTTCGATGTTGTTGGGCCAGTACGTCTTCAGTTCCTTGACCAAGCCGTCGAGATCCCATTCGTCGTTGGCTTCGCTGACGCAGTGTGTGTCGATCAGCGCATCGACCGCATCGGATAGGTATTCCATGGCCGCCGACTTGAGGTCGAGGCCTTCCAGGATCTGGTCGCGGCGCGCATAGATTACCTTGCGCTGCTGGTTCATGACCTCGTCGTACTTCAACACGTTCTTGCGAATCTCGGCGTTGCGTTGTTCCACCGTCGACTGCGCACGCTCGATTGCCTTCGTCACCATTTTGGCTTCGATGGCTTCATCGTCGGGAAGCGCGCGGTTCATCACCCAGCTAAGGGCACCGGTCGCGAACAGACGCATCAGTTCGTCATCGAGGCTGAGGTAGAAACGGCTTTCGCCGGGGTCGCCCTGACGACCACCGCGGCCACGCAACTGGTTGTCGATACGACGGCTTTCGTGGCGCTCGGTACCGAGCACGTACAGGCCACCGAGCTCGCGCACCTTGTCGCCCTCGATCTGGCAATCGACCTTCAGCTGTGCGAGCAGTTCGTCGTAGCGCTTCATCGCTTTCGCGCGCGCCTCTTGAAACTCTTCCGGCATCTGGTCGAGCGGCATCGGCAGCGTGAAGTGGTCGACCATCACCGCTGGGTCGTGGCCTTCCTTTTGCGTCTCGTGCAACGCAAGGCCTTCCGGGTTACCGCCGAGCAAAATGTCGACGCCGCGGCCGGCCATGTTGGTCGAGACCGTGACCGAGTTCAATCGGCCCGCCTGGGTGACAATGTGTGCTTCACGCGTGTGCTGCTTCGCGTTCAACACTTCGTGCGGGATGCCGCGCTTTTGTAGCAGGCGCGAGAGATGCTCGCTCTTTTCGACGCTGATCGTGCCGACCAGCACTGGTTGGCCGCGTTCGTACTTCTCGGCGATGTCGTCGGCCACGGACTGGAACTTGGCTGCTTCGCTCTTGAAGATTTGGTCGGGCTGATCGGCGCGAATCACGGTCTTGTTGGTCGGGATCGGCACGACCTGCAGCTCGTAGGTGTTGGCCAGTTCTGCGGCTTCCGTCGACGCGGTACCGGTCATGCCGGCGAGCTTGTCGTACATGCGGAAGTAGTTCTGCAGCGTGATCGTCGCGAGCGTCTGGTTCTCTTCCTTGATCTTGACGCCCTCTTTGGCTTCCACCGCTTGGTGAATACCTTCGCTCCAGCGGCGACCTTCCAGCACGCGTCCGGTGAATTCGTCGACGATCTTCACCTCGCCGTTAGCGATGATGTAATCCTTGTCGCGCTTGTACAGCTCTTTCGCCTTCAGCGCCACTGACATCTGGTGCACGAGGTTCTGTTGCACTTCGTCGTACAGGTTGTCGATGCCGAGCGCGGCTTCGACTTTGTCGATGCCTGCCTCGAGCGGCACGACCACGCGCTTGTCTTCTTCCACTTCGTAGTCGACGTCGCGGCGCAGCGAGCGCACGATGCTGGCGAACTGGTAGTACAGCTTGGCGGCATCGGCAATGCGACCGGAGATGATGAGCGGAGTACGCGCTTCGTCGATGAGGATGCTGTCGACTTCGTCGACTATCGCAAAGTTGTGACCGCGCTGCACCTTGTCGGCGAGCGTGCCAGCCATGTTGTCGCGCAGGTAATCGAAACCGAATTCGTTGTTGGTGCCGTACGTGATGTCGGCTGCGTAATTAACGCGCTTCTCGGCCGGGCGTTCTTTGAACCCAGGGATGATCAGGCCGACTTCGAGGCCCATCCACTTGTGAATGCGACCCATCCACTCGGCGTGGAAGCGAGCGAGGTAATCGTTAACCGTGACGAGGTGCACGCCCTTGCCCGACAGGCCGTTGAGGTAGGCGGGCAGGGTGCTGACCAGGGTCTTGCCCTCGCCGGTCTTCATTTCGGCGACCCATCCAAAGTGCAGCGCCGCGCCACCCATCATCTGGACGTCGAAGTGACGCTGGCCAATCGCGCGGGTCGCTGCTTCGCGAACTGCAGCGAACGCTTCCAACAAGAGGTCGTCGAGGCTCTCGCCGCGCTCGATGCGACCGCGGAACTCGGGAGTCTTGGCGCGGAGTGCGTCGTCGGAGAGTGCCGACATTTGCGCAGAGAGCGCATTCATGTCCGGAACTAGGCCTTCGAGGGCCTTAAGTTTTTTGCCTTCACCGGCGCGGAGGATGCGATCGAGGATGCCCATGCGGGTTTGAAGCCTACCGGCGGCCCGGTAGCCAGCCTTGGCAAGACCGTTAGCTGGCTCGGGCCAAATCCTCGTGCGGGGAGACAGGCGTCACGTGCGAACGGACCGCCGGCGTCGCAGCGGCGGCGACACAAACAACGGAACCGACACCGGCGCTCTCCAGCGCGGCGCGCGCCGCGACCAGCGTGGCACCGGTTGTGACCACATCGTCGATGAGCAGAACGCGCAACGAGTGCCGGCTCGACCCGCGCACGCTGCGCGACCGAAACGACACACCATGCAGCCGCTCGGCGCGGGTGTGACCGGTTTGTTGTTCACCGTGGGTGCGATAAAGCAATCGGCGACACGGAACGCCGATCTCGCGGGCGACGGCGCGGGCCAGCAACTCGGATTGGTCGTAGCCACGTGTTCTCGCACGGGACCCGCTGGTGGGCGCCCATGTGACCAGATCGACCGCGCCAACATGCAGGCGCCTCACCATCAACCGCGCCAGTTGTTGCGCGACGCCCCGACGATTGCGGTATTTGAGACCGTGCAACACCTGGCGCGCAACACCATCGAACGGCAGAGCGGCGAGCACGCCATCGGTGGTCACCTGGGTTGCAGCGCTGGCGAGTGCGAAGCGACACCGCCGACAAAGCGTGGAACCAAGTTCGTTGCACCCGGCACAGCGTGTCGTGAACGGTGATGGGATGGGGAAAGCGGTCATGGCACAAGTAGTACCAAGGGGGTGTCACACGGAACTCGGCGACGAAGCTGTTTGAAACGGGCCAGTACGCTGGGGCAGATGGTCGCCACAGCTGAGTTGCCGTGGGTAACCATCGTGACTCCCTCGTTGAATCAGGGTGCGTTCATCCGCGGTGCCATCGAAAGCGTGCTGGCACAGACGTATCCGAACATCGAATACATCATCATGGACGGAGTCTCGAGCGACGAGACCAAGGACGTGGTCTCGGAGTACGCGGATCGGCTCGTGTTCGTCTCTGAAGCAGACCAGGGTCAGTCGCACGCAATCAACAAGGGCTGGCGGATCGCGAGAGGCGAGATTCTGGCGTGGCTCTGCGCCGACGACCTACTGCTGCCCGACGCGGTACAGACAGCGGTCGACGCGTTCAAAAGCAATCCCGATGCGTCGTTCGTCTTCGGTGGCATCGAGGTGCTCGATCGGCAGGGAACAGTGACCGGCGCCGTAGTCCCTACGGTGCACGATCCGTGGAAACTGATCCACGGCTACGACGACGTTTCGCAGCCCGCGGCGTTCGCCGCACGGCGCGCAGTCGAGGCCGCGGGTTTTGTCGACGAGACCTTGCACTTCGGTATGGATTGGGATCTGTTCATACGACTATCTGCGTTCGGACCGGCGGTGACGATTCCGAAAGTGCTCGCCCAAGCACACGTCTACCCGGAGACCAAGTCGTTATCCGGCGGTTTCCGACGTTGGCGCGAATTGAGGACGATCATGCGACGCCATGGCAGTCGTCGCTACCCACCCGCCTACTTCCACTACGGAGTCGACAGCGTGCGGAGTTCAAGCCGCACCTGGTTGCTTCGGCATCCCCGGTTCGCGCGCGTCGGACGACGGCCTGTGCGCTGGCTCTACTCGTCGCTCGACACTGTTCATCGCATGAGCGTCACGCGAGCAACCCGCGGTTGGTACGACGACATTTGGGCGGGACCAACTGTCACGCGCCAATTGGTCGGCAACGGACGAACGCTCAAAATTCGTGGACGCGTACCCGGTGCGTATCCCCGTCTCGCTCGCCAGCGTTTGAAAGTGAAATGCAACGGCGCTGTTGTCGCTCATCGCACCGTCGTCGCCGACGACGTGGAGTCCGGTGCGTTCTCGTGGGATCTCACGCTTCCGCCGCGCGACGGCGACCATGTCGAGATCAAGATTCGTGCGCGGCGCTCGTTTGTGCCGAAGCGTTTGGGCCTCAACCAGGACGGGCGACGGTTGGCGTTTTTGCTGGATGAACTCAGGCTCTCGTGATGTAGTTTCGCCCGATGTTCAAACCGGTGCTGCGGCGGATATTTGTGCCTCTGCCCGACGATCGCATCGTGCAGCGAATAGCTCGGTGCATTGTCGGACTGGCGATGTTCGGGCTCGGAATCAGCATGTTTCTGGCTTCGGACTTGGGCGTGCCTGCGTGGGACGTGTTCCACCAGGGCATTTCGCGCAAGACGAGCATTTCAATCGGCTTGATCATCGAGATCAGTTCCGTGTTCGT
Organism: Actinomycetota bacterium; assembly: GCA_043786755.1. Lineage (GTDB taxonomy): Bacteria > Actinomycetota > Acidimicrobiia > Acidimicrobiales > Ilumatobacteraceae > UBA668. The sequence continues at coordinate 137 of JAYVVU010000253.1, read as the reverse complement.
GCTGCTGCTGTGGATCCCACTGCGCCAGCGTCTGGGTTTGGGAACACTGCTCAACGCGATCGAGATCGGCCTGGTCGTGTTCCTCGTCGTCGATCACTTGCCGCATAGCGAACGAATCGCGTGGCGGCTTGCTTATA
>JAYVVU010000252.1:0-3802 GCA_043786755.1 Actinomycetota bacterium | reverse complement strand
TCGCGGTGGGAAGTTCTCATGCTTGCCTCCCTAACGCCCAAATCATTCCATCCTCGCGAACTTCGAGGTCGATGCGGCCAAGCGGTCGAGTGGGCGGGCCGGAAATGACCGCGCCCGTGCGCACTTCGAAGTTGCCTTCGTGGCATGGACAGTGCCAACGCTGCTCAGATTCCTCGTAGTAGACGACGCAGCCGAGGTGGGTGCACTTCTGGCTGAAGGCGACGACGTCGGTTCCGTTAAGGCGCAGCAGGATGGCCGGGTCGTCGTCGCCCGGGTACCGAAAGAGGAAGGTGCCACCGACTTCGACCGTGTCGAGCAACGTGATCGCGCGAGGTTCGCCGGCGTTGATGCTGCGCAGTTGCGTCCAGATGGCAATGCCGACGTTTGCTGCTGCCATGGTTCCAGCACCGAGGACGAGGTAGCGCGCGAACTCGCGGCGGGTGACTTCTTCCTCGGACTCCGCTTCGTAAGGGAAGTCGCGTTTCCACGGCGGGTCGACGGGCACCGGTTCGATGTGGTCGTTCACTTTGTCGTTCACTTTGTCGTTCACTTTGTCGCTTGCCCGTTGTCGAGGGAGAAGGGGTCGTCGAGCCAAGTTGTCGCGACGCCGGTCAACGTGTCGAGTGGGCCGCGCAGTGCGTCATCGATGACGGTGTAGACCTTGGTGCGGACTTCTTGTCGGCCGAACATGAAGTCGCGAAACAACGACCCGCGTCGGGTGTCGTTGAACTCCTCGATCGTGCCGTACCAGAGCGCTTCGCTGGGGCACACGGACGCACACATCGGCGCCAAGCCCTCTGAGGTGCGGTCAGTGCACATGTCGCACTTCATCATCTGGTCGAAGTCGGCGACGTACTTCGGAACGCCGAACGGGCACGCAAGCACGCAATTTGAGCAGCCGATGCAGCGCGGCTTGAGTGCAGACTGGACGATGCCTTCCTCTGTTTGCTTGATCGCGTCCGCTGGACACACGTGCGCGCAGGTGGGGTCTTCGCAATGCATACACACCATCGGTGCTGTCTGTGTGCTGGTCGCACGGTCGACGCGATCGAGGTGAATCAGCGACTGCCCGCGATGAGTGCCGCATTCCGCGCATGCCGTCACACAAGCTTCACAGCCGATGCAGCGGCTCTGATCGATCACGAACACTGGGTTGTCGTCGATGCCGAAGCGTGCCTTGGTCATCGTTGCTCCACGTGCAGTTCCATGTCGCGGGCGTCGGTCGTCGCCGTGTGTCCGCCGGCGCGTTCGACTCGCACGGCCGCAACCTTGAACTCGGGCATCTTCGAGAGCGGGTCGACGGCACGATTGGTCAGCTGGTTCGCGGCTTTACCTCCCGGCCAGTGATATGGAATGAACACGGTGTCGGGCCGGATCGTGTTGACTACATGCGCCGGAAGTGTGATCGTGCCGCGCCGAGATGTGACGGTGACTAAGTCGCCGTCGGCGATTCCAAGCGGTGCGGCGAGGTTCGGGTGCATCTCGCACAACGGTTCCGGGTATTGCGCGACGAGTGCGGCGATGCGCCGAGTCTGCGTGCCCGACAAGTATTGCGACACGACGCGCCCGGTGGTCAACAACACGGGGTACTCAGCATCGACGGACTCGGCGGACAACTTGTACGGCACGCCGTGGAAGCGGGCTTTGCCATCGGGGTGGTAGAACCGCCCGCCTTCGTACAGCCGCGGCGTGCCAGGGTGGCCGACCTCGGGGACGGGCCAGAACAGGCCCATCTCGTCCTCGATGCGTTGCCAGGTTGCTCCGGTGTAGTCGGCGGTACCGCCGGTGCTGGCTCGACAAAGTTCTTCGAAGATCTGCTCAGTGTTGGTGTATGGGAAGTACTCGCTCTTACCCAGACGTTCGGCGATGTCGAGCAAGATTTGCCAGTCGCGTCGGGCCTCACCGGGTGGTGCGACGGCGGCGTTGATCTTGATGATCCGACCCTCGCCACTCGTCGAGGTGCCCTCGTCCTCCTCGTGCAACGAGCCGGGAAGCACGATGTCGGCGTGCTGGGCGGATTCGGAAAGGAAGAAGTCGATCACCGCGTAGAACTCGAGCTTGTCGAGCGCCTCGCGGGCGAAGTTCACATCGGGCGCCGACACTGCTGGGTTGAAGCAGATCGACAACAGACCCTTGATGCTTCCGTCGTGTATCGCCTCGATCAGTTCCTGCGCGGGAAGGCCCTTGCCCGGAATGTCGGACTCGTCGCATTGCCACACCTTCGCCACGGCCGCCCGATGCTCGGGGTTGGTGATGTCTCGGTTGCCGGGCAGCTGGTCGCATTTGTGTCCATGCTCGCGTCCACCTTGGCCGTTCCCTTGCCCAGTAATCGTCGACACGCCACAGCCGGGCTTGCCGAACTTGCCGGTGGCGAGCCCGAGGTTGATCGCAGCGAGCACGTTGTCGACGCCCTTGGTGTGCTGTTCGATCCCGCGGGCGTGCAGCATCATTCCGGTCGCTGAGGTGCCCCATAACTCTGCAGCCTCCTCGATGCGAGCGGCCGGCACGCCAGTGATGTCGGCTGCCCAAGCCGGTGTCATGTCGGCAACGGCTGCGGCTGCGTCGTCGAAATTGAGCGTGTGCGCGTCGATGAACTCGTGGTCGAGCCAATCGCGATCGATCAAGACTTTCAGCACCGCGCCGAACAACGCCGAGTCGGTCCCCGGTCGCACGGGCAAGAACAAGTCAGCGGTGCGCGCGAGCGGCACGACGCGTGGGTCCTGCACGATCAGCTTGGCGCCACGGTCACGCGCGCGCCAGATGTAGCTGGTGGTGATCGGGAATGTTTCGGCAACGTTCGAGCCCGCGACCCAAACGACGTCGGCAAGTGGGATGTCGCTCCATGGATTCGGGTTCCGGTCGACGCCGAGCGCCTTCTTGTTCCCAACACCTGCCGACACCATGCAGAAACGGCCGTTGTAGTCCAGGTTTGCCGTGTGCAACGCGAGTCGTGCGAACTTGCCGACGAGGTAGCTCTTTTCGTTGGTCAGCGACACGCCGGACAACATCGCGAACGCGTCGTCGCCATACTCGGCCTGGATGCGGCGAATCTCGGACACGACACGATCAAGCGCCTGATCCCAGGTGATGTTGCGGAAGCCGCCAGGCGCGGTCTCGTCGCGTTCCATCGGGTGCAGCAGCCGATCAGGATGCCCGCCCTGCAAATAGCGCTTTACTCCCTTGGGGCAGAGCTTGCCTTCGTTGAATGGAAAGTCGTACCAGGGTTCGAAACCGACCACCGCGTTGTCGTGCACCTTCAGCTTGATACCGCACTGCTGACCACAGAAGCAGCAATGGGTGTTCACGACCTTGTCGATGGTCAGGCCCGCATCCCAACCACCTGGCGGGGCTTCGTTGAGATGCGGCCCGTAGCGAGCAATGAGTTCCTCGTCGGTGATCGGTAGTCGTGCCATCAGCCGAACCCTCCTACCCGCGCCGATTGAGCGAGGGTTACGTATGCGCGCCGGCAGCGGGGACAAGTGTCCTGGTAGTTCCCGCCGCCATCGATTGAGTAGTCGAACCCGACTTGCGGGAGCACTTCTTTGAGATCTGCGATCTGCTGCGCACTCGCAAACGACTCACCACAGCGACGACAAAGCGCCGGCTCCCCTTCATCGTTGGCACGCTTGTAGTACGCGACACCGAGATTGCCGGGGCGCTGGAAAATGTGGAACAGCTTTCCGAACGGCAGGTACATCAACCCGAGGATGACAGTCAACGCGTGGATCGTGTTCAGCGCCGAATAGAAGCGGCCCTCTAGCCACACGCTCGACACTGTCAAGAACAATCCGGAGACCGACAC
>JAYVVU010000251.1:0-3805 GCA_043786755.1 Actinomycetota bacterium | reverse complement strand
GTTCGGCTCGCCGTGCTTGACCCGCACGAAGCCCTGACGTACCGGTCAACAGTCGGCACCCTCGCCGAAATACATTTGGTCGCCGGCTGACATGTATGTGGCGGTAGCGCCAGCTGGTTGCGGCACTGTGAGCACGAACGTCCCGTCGGCGGCGTAGCTGCCGAACCATTCGTCGCTGTTGGAGCTCAGGTGCACACTGATGCCATCGAGTTCTACAAACGTGTCGCCGTAGCAGTCGCCTTCAGGCAAGGGCATCGCAGGCACAGCGCTGACGAGAATGTTCACCGTTGCACCGGACTCGGAGTAGAGCAGCCCAAGACCAGCACTGGCGCCATACTCCCAACCGACGAGCACCTGTGAAAGTGCGTCAACTCCCCCAAAGAAAGCACACAATGTGCCGGGGCCGCCGTCGCTCCAGCACACGTGACGACCACTGTCGTAGTTGAAGGACACACCGTCCATCGGGAGCGTGTAGTCGTCGTCGGAGAGCACAACGCCCAGAGGCATGCCGACCAGCACCTCCGCCGCCGATGCTCCGAAGTTGAACGGGCCGAGTCCATCGGCTCGCAGAAATGCGCGCTCCACGACTGTCGTGGTCGGCGCCAACGTGGTCGGCGCGATCGTGTCGGGCGCCGGTGTCGTCGGCGGGTCGGTGACCGTAGCAACGCTGTCGGTCGGCGCGACCGTTTCCGGTCCACTGCTCCTCGTGTCAGAGCACGCGCTCAAGGTTCCAAGGACCATCGTTACCGCTGCCATCCACGCTGTTCGCTTGCTGATCATGATCTCCCCTAGTTCTCGTTGACTTTTCGGTTGTTCACCCTCAGAGCCGTGTCGGTCGTCATCCTTTCAGTTTTCGCGTCCGCAAAATAGGACACTGCGCCCTTTACGACTCCCCCAGCCGTGCCGTACTCTCCCTAGTACTTGCTCAGTACAAGTATCTGAAATCGGGGGATTCCAGTGGCAGCGGTCGACATCTTCATCCAGCGGATCGCGACCGACGATCGGTGGATGACCGACGCTTCGTGCCGCGGTCTGACCGACCTGTTCTTCCCTCCCCCAGCCGAGCGGCCCCAGGCGCGCGAGCGGCGCGAGTCGACGGCCCGCGATGTGTGCGGCAGTTGCCCGAGCAACGGTCGCTGTCGCGACTTCGCCCGCACGCACCACGAGTACGGCTTCTGGGGTGGCGAAAGCGAAGACGAGCGCCATGCCGCCGGCTATCGGTTGATCGCGCCGATCGGCGTACGCGCTCGCATCAGCTAACGGTGCCGGTACTCAAGACCAGGCCACTTTCAGGGCGATCGGTTTACGAAACACGATCCCTGCTGTCTGGACCTGCGCTGTCAGATGAATGTCCGGGAGTAGGTCGAGCACTGTTTCTACCGCGGCTCTTGTCTGCATGCGCGCCAAGGTCGACCCGATACAAACGTGCGGACCTTGCGCAAACGCGAGATGGGTGCGGGCGTTTGAACGCCGCACATCGAACCGGTCCGGCTCCGGGTAGTGCTGCGGATCGCGATTCGCGGCAGCCAACGAGACGGCGACGAAGTCGCCCGCTGCAATCGCGACTCCACCTAGCTCGACGTCGCGAGTTGCGTAGCGATCGACTCGCGCTGCTGCCGGCTCGAGGCGCAACGACTCCTCCACCGCCGCATCGATCAGCGACCGGTCCTCACGAACGGAGGCGAGCTGATCTGGATTGGTCAGCAGGTGATGCAACACGTTTGCAGTCATGCCCTCGCTGGTCTCGATGCCCCCGAACAGGAACACTGCGGCGTTCGATACCAGCTCGTCCTCGGACATCGTGTGGACGAGCGTGGATAGCATCGTGTCAGCGCGCGACGCAACCGCGCGCAGTGCGGCGGCCAGCGAGTCGAACGCTTCTCGCGCGCTTGGTGCTAGCGCTTCACCGCGCGACAGCCCATCCACGCCGGCGACGATGAGGTCGTACCAACCGAGCAATACATCGGATGGCTGATCGTCAAGCCCTAGCACTCCTGCTGCCACCGCGACCGCGAGGGGTCCTGCCAGCTCACGACGCAACTCGGCGCGACCACGCGGACGCAGGTCGCGCACCAGCGAGCGTGCAAGGTTGGAGATTCGCTCGCTGTCGCGCGTGAGGACGTCGCTCGGGCGAAACGCAGCGGCAAAGGGATCGCGATGGCGACGGTGCTCGTTGCCGTCGAGCGACAACATGCTGCGACCAACCACCATCGCGGTCGTGAAGCGCGGATCGTCGACAGTAAACGTGTCGGCATCGCGCATCACGGCCATCGCCATGTCGCGCGACAGCACGACCCATCCCCCAATCGAGTCCAACCAGGCGATCGGCCCGCGGCCGCGCAGGGCGGCGAGTACTTCGTGATGGTGCAGGTCGAGCGTCGCCAGATCAACGCCTTCGACAGCCATCGCGCCGAGCGTATGCCACGATACGTGTGTGGGCGATTACCGAACCTTCAGCTTCGACGTATGCGTGGTCGGTAGCGCCAACCTCGATTTGGTCGCCACCGTGCAGAAGTTGCCCGGCCCAGGTGAAACCGTGTCGGGCGATTCCTACGCCGAGTACGCGGGCGGCAAGGGATTAAACCAGGCCGTCGCGGCGGCGCGTGCAGGCGCTCGCGTTGCGTTTGTGGGGGCGGTCGGAAGCGATGCCGCGGGCTCGGTCTTGCGCTCGGTGATCGCCGACGACGGAATCGACGCGAGCCACCTCGACACTGCCGCCGTGCCTACCGGTCGCGCGCTGATTGGGGTTGCCGCGACGGGCGAGAACTCGATCATCGGGGTTCCCGGTGCGAACGGCACTGTGACCGGCGCCGGTGCACCAACCGCTCGTGTGGTACTGGTGCAGCTCGAAGTACCCGTCGCTGCGGTCGAGCTCGTGTTGCGTGACGCTCGCTCCGTCGGATCGCTGACGGTGCTGAACCCAGCGCCTGCGCAGAGGATCGACGAGTCGATCCTGCGCTTGTGCGACATCGTGGTACCCAACGAGCACGAGATCGACCAGATTGGGGGCGTCGATCGCCTGCTCGGCCTGGGCGCCCGTGCGGTGATCGTCACGCTGGGCAGTCGCGGCGCGGATCTTCACTCCCCCGATGGCGTGACCCACATCGAAGCGTTCGTGGTCAACGCGGTCGACACAACAGCGGCGGGCGATTCGTTTTGTGGCGCACTATGCGCGCGGCTCGCTGCGGGCGACGAACTCGCCGTCGCGCTTCGGTTCGCGTGCGCGGCCGGCGCACTCTGCGCGACGAAGGCCGGTGCCGTTCCTTCGATCCCCAAGCGCGCCGAGATCGAGGCGCTAATCCACGCGACGTAGCTCGGCCCGGTAGCGATGACCGCGCGCGACGTACGTCGCGACGCCGTCGGCCGTGTCGCCCGGGCGAGCACGATCGAGTTTGATCGCAGCCGGCGTACCGACTGCGAGAGCGCCCGATGGAACGTCGGTGTCGTTGAGTACCACAGCGTTGGCGCCGACGACCGCGCCAGTGTGCACGACCACGCGGTGTAGCACCACGCTCGCGTTGCCGATTAAGCAACCGTTCTCGACAGTGCATCCCTCAAGGTGCACCATGTGCCCGACCACACAGTCGTCGCCGACGATGGTCGGAGACTCCTTGGTTGTGTGCAGCACGCTGTTGTCCTGCACACTCGTGCGCGCTCCGATGACGATCGAGCCCTCGTCGCCGCGCAGCACAGCCCCGGGCCACACGGTGCTCTCGGCACCGATGGTCACGTCGCCGATGATGACGGCGTCGGGGTGCACAAAGGCAGTCGGATGGATCGTCGGAGTCAGGTCGCCGAGGGCGTA
>JAYVVU010000250.1:0-3807 GCA_043786755.1 Actinomycetota bacterium | reverse complement strand
CGCATGATCGACCGCATCGTTGACTACTTGGTGATCAGCGTCTTCTGCGAGGTCGTCGTCGTCATCGTCTTCGAAGTCGTCGTCGTCATCGAGTTCGTCGTCGGCGTCGGCGTCGGCGTCGGCGTCGGCGTCGTCGGGCAAACCTGCGGCGCCCGCGCCGGTCGGTCGAACCGGCTTCTTGCGATTCTTGCCGCCGCGCGACCCGCGCCGACGCTTGCGCGCGGCCGGACGTGGCGCGCCCGCCGTAGCTTCGTTTTCAGTGGCGCTTGTGGCTTCAGTTGCCTCAGAGGCTGGCGAGGATTCCGCCGACTCCCGGGGGGCCGCTGCGCGCGAGGGTGATGCCGCGACGTCGATGCCGACGTCGGGTTCCGAGTTGTTCATTGGTGAGTTCCCTTCTCATGCGCGCTCCAAGGGTGCGCGCGGTGCAACCTGATGTTCCGGGGTGATTCCGTGAACAATCGGTCGCGTTCGAGTGAATCGAGAGGTCATGTGCGGCCAGCCTACCGCTAGCGGTAGCGACGCATGTGGACGTTCTGGACCAGCCCAATGAGGGCAAAAAAGGTCACAATGCCCGACCCGCCATACGAAATGAAGGGCAGCGGAAGGCCCGTAATCGGCATCACGCCGATGGTCATGGCAACGTTCTGAAAGACCTGCCACAACAAGATCGTGAACACGCCGACGCAGATATACGTGCCCAGCAGGTCGCGCGAAAGGTGCGCAATTCGCCAGATTCGAATCAGCACGATGGCGAACAAGCCGAGCACGATGCCGCAACCGACCAGCCCGAACTCCTCGCCGATCGCCGAGAACGGGAAGTCGGCCCACTGAACGGGAATGTCGCTCTTGGCGGCAGTGATCGGGCCTTGCAGCCAGCCCTTGCCGGTCATGCCGCCGGTCGCAAGCGCACGAATGGCGTTGCGGCCCTGGTACACGTAGTCGCGCAACGCCAGTTCCGTGCTGTCTTGGTTGAAGAAGGCCGTGAACCGACGGAGCTGATACTCGTTGACCAAACCCGTCGCCAGTGCGGCGCCGACAGTCGAGGCCGAGAGCACCGAGATCAGAGCGATGTATCGGGTCTTGGCACCGGCGACAAGCATCGCGCCCATCACCATCGCGACCAGCACGGACGTACCACCAAGGTCTGGCTGCAGGATGATCAACGTGATCGGGATGCCGACGATGAACAAGCCGACAATAAAACGGTGATACGCAAGTTCTTCGGAGCGGTCCTCCGCGAGATACGCGACCAGCGTGAGTAGCACGGTGAATTTCGCGAACTCGGCCGGCTGCAGTTTCAGTGCACCGAGGTCGAAGCTGAGTGAAGCACCACCGCTAACGGCGCCGACGAGCAACACCAACACCAAGAGCATGATCGTCACGCCGTACAGGAAACGCGCGTGATCCTTCCACCACTCGTAATCAAAACTCATCACGACAATGAGGGCGATGACGGCGATGATCAGGAAGATTTCCTGCCGCGTCACGAACTGAAAGCCGTATGGCGACGTTGCCTTTGGCGCGAACTTCGTGCGCGACGCGGAGTAGACGATGGCGAGGCCGATCAGCGACAGCAGGCCGACCGAGAGCATGAGCACCCAGTCGATGTTGCGTGTCGGCGAGCCTGGGCTCGATCGAATGTTGCCGAGACCTGAGTCGGGCTTACGTTGCAGTAACCCGAGCGGCACGTCAGTCTCTCCCGCCCGCGCTTCCGCCCAGACATTTGGGGCGCGCAAGCGAGACTTCCGGTGCCACTACGTTGGAGGTTGTGTCCAACGGATCGGACATCAGCACTGGGTCGATCGTGATGCTGGGGTCCGCGGACAGCGCGAGGAAAATGCACTTCACCACCGGCGCGGCCGCCTTCGAGCCATAGCCGCTCTTCTCCAAGAACGCGACGACGGTGTACGGCACCGGACTGCTCGTGTCGTCGGCGCTTGCCGGCAGACCGAATGCGCCGAACACGGATGAGTCGTTCCACGGATACTTGCCCGTGCCTTGCACCGTTCCGGTCTTGCCCGCGATCTGCACCGGGAAGTCGCGGAACAAACGCTCGCCAGTCGTCTCGTGGTAGAAGTCGTACGTCGTACCTGGGCCACGGATAACTCGCGTAACGCCCTCGATGATCGGGTTGTAGACCTCGGGCGGCATCTCCAGCTGATCGACTGTTACAGCCTGTTCGAAGCTCTTCACGATCGTGCCGGCGACAAGGTTCGCCAAGCCGGGGGCACGATCTGGTGTCAGCGGCGCATAGATATTCTTGATCACACTCGGCTCCTTTAAGAAGCCGCCGTTCGCCAGCGTCGAGTAGGCGTTGGCCAATTGCAGCGGCGTTGCCGCCATCAAGCCCTGACCAATGGCGACCTGCAGCGAGTCACCAGCGACGAGCCGCGGCACTTCACCCTTGGACAGCACGCCGAGGTCGACTAGCTCGGCCTTCACCGCATCGTTGGGAACACGCCCTCCCCATTCGTACGGAAGTTGAATGCCTGTCTTCTTTCCGAACCCGAAGCGCTCGAGGTTCGTCTTCAGCAAGTACTCGCCGGTATCGCTATTGCGACTTTGGATGTACATCTCTTCGCCGATGTTGTAGAAGAACGTGTCGCTAGAAACCGCCAGCGCGTCGGCAACTGTCAGCGGCCCGTACTCGCTTGGCTTGAGTGAGCGCTTGTTGGTTGCGTTCTTGAAGATGCATCGCTGCACGCCGCCGTTGTGCTGACACTTCTCCGGCGTCTTCTCTTCGATTGTGCGCACGTGGTACTCGCCCTGATCGAGAAACACAGTGTCGGCTGTGATGATGCCGCTGTGCAGTGCGCTCCACGCGACGAAGGGCTTGATCGAGGAACCAAGGTTGTAGTTGCCCTGCACCGCGCGGTTCACGAGAATCGACTCGTCCGACGAAATCGGTGTGACGCCGTCTTCCTCGAAGGCAGGGAACAGCTCGGCGTACTTCTCGCCGGTGATGCCGGCTTCCATCCACCGATTGTCGAAGGTCGGGAAACTCGCCATCGCGATTACCTGGCCGGTTTCGTAGTTCATCACCACGACCGAGCCCGCCGGCGCCGTGTGCTGCACCCATTCGGGGAACTCCAACCTGCCACCCTCGGGAAGCTCGAGGCCGTACACGCGCTCGGTGAAGTTCTTCAATCGGTCGCGCGGATTGTGCGGCGCCGAGTCAGCGTTGTAGATGTCCTCGGGTAGGTCACGGCGATTGCGTAACTCGTTTTCAAGTGCCTGTTCTGCGTATTGCTGAATGTCGAGGTCGATCGTCAACTGCACGTCGAAGCCAGCGACCGGATCGATGCGTTGCTCGACCAGCTCGCGCACGATCGTGCCTGCCGCGTCGACTTCGTAGACACGCTTGCCCCAGCGACCATGAAGCTCGCGCTCCATACTCAGTTCGACACCGTATTGGCCGACGCGTTCGTTGCGCTTATAGCCCTGGTTGACGTAGCTGTTCAGCCGCTCGGCGCTAATCGCGCCCATAAAACCGACGACGTGCGAAGCCAGCGGCGCGTACGGATAGACGCGCTTGTACTGCACCTCCACGTCGACACCTGGATAGTCCTCGGCGCGCTCGAGCAGGAACGCGACCGTCTCTTCCGAGACGTCTTCCCTCAGCGGCAGCGGCAACAAGGTATCGAAGAGCTGACCGGCGTTGGGTTTGTAGTAGCTCTTGCTCTTGTCTGTGCAGTCGGAGGGCGACGGATAACACGGGTCGTAGCGCCGCATGAGATCGTCGACAGGGGTTTCCAGCGGGCCCGACAAGCGCTCGAACAGTTCGCGGCGCGTCTTCAAGCGCTTCAC
>JAYVVU010000249.1:0-3818 GCA_043786755.1 Actinomycetota bacterium | reverse complement strand
CCTCATACGACTTCGGTCAGGGGCGCGACACAAACAGGGGAACTGCGTCGCTCGGATGTGTCTAGTCCTCGGTGCGTGGGACGAAGACGTTGCTTGCTGCGCTGGCGCCAGCGATTGCGTCGGCGGCGAGGATGACGGCGGCACCCGTGTAGGCGCTGGTTTCATCGGCAGGGAAGCGCACGAGCGACGGATAGACGATGCCGGTGTCGTACGAGCCGTCGGCACGGCGATGCGGTCGCGTCCAGTCGAGCAGCTCAGTGGCGGTACTCATGTCGCCGATCGCGGCGTAGGCGATTGCGCACTCGGCGGTTTCGCTGGCAGTGATCCACGGCTCGTCGCTCACGCAACGGATGCCTTTGCCTTCCATCGCGAACGTCGCCCAACTGTCGGCCAGGCGCGCCTTGGCCCCTTCGCCAGTGAGCGCGCCGGAAAGAACCGGGTAGTACCAGTCCATCGCCCAGCGTTCCTTCGGTTCGAATGCGGCGGGGCGCGTGGCGACGAGATCGGCGAGCAACACGCTGGCGGCCATCCAGTCCGGACGCGGCTCGTGCGTGAGTTCGGCGAGTTGGGCGCCGCAACGAAGCGCGTGCGAGATGCTGGAGGATCCGGTGAGCAACGCGTAGTCCCAGGGCGTGTCTTCCTCGGTGCGCGCCCACAACACGGTGCCATCGGGCTTGCGCATGCTGAGCACCCAATCGAGCGAGCGTTGCACGGTCGGCCATAGGTGATCGACGAACCCGCGGTCCCATGTGCACAACCAGTGATGCCACACACCAGTGGCGATGTACGCGCACACGTTGGTGTCGAGCTTTGCTTCTTCGACGGTGCCGTCGGGCAGGTAGTAGTTCCACCAACTGCCGTTGGGAAGTTGAATGTCGACGAGCCACTCGTAAGCGCGCTCGGCGGGACTGTGCAGCCCGGCGACGTCGAGTGCCATCGCGGTCTCGACGTGATTCCATGGATCGCAGTGACCGTTCGGAAACCATGGAATCATCCCTGTATCGAGTTGCAGTGCTGCGATTGATTCGGCGGTCTGCACAACCTCGTCGGCAGTGAGAACACCCTTGACGTGTGGCACGTGGCTCATCGTTTCACCCCGTACACCACGTAGCTCTTACCCAGCGCGGGGGACAGCAACCGTTCCGCTAACTGCATCGACTTCGGCTGCTTAACGATTTCCCACTCCAGGAACTTGCGATATTGCTTCACCAATGGGTGATTGTCGTTGCGCGGCCCAACAGCGCACTTCAGCCACCAATACGGCGAGTGCAACGCATGTGCGTGATGACTGCTGACGACGCTGGCACCAGCGCTGCGCAGCTTTGCCTTCAACTCTGTCGCGGAGTAGATGCGCACGTGGCCGCCAGCAACTTTCGGCGCGTGGTATTCGTCGCTCAGCATCCAGTTGACCTTCTCGGGCAACCACGTCGGCACGGTCGCTGCGATCGTGCCGCCCGGCTTGAGTACGCGCAACAGTTCGCCAACGGCAGCGACATCGTCCTGGATGTGTTCGAGAACTTCGCTGGTGATGACGCGATCGAACGAGGCGTCGGCGAAGGGGAGCTTCGTGGCATCACCCTGCATGACGCCGACATAGCGCTCTTCGGGGATCTCGCCGGCCTCGACCATCGCGGCGAAGATGCCGCGGGCGGCCGTTACCTCCTCTGACATGTAGTCGAGTGCGACCACGTTGGCGCCACGACGAGCCAACTCGAATGCATGACGACCGAAGCCGGCGCCGGCATCGAGCACGAGGTCGCCGGGTTGCACACCCAAACGGTCGAACCGGATAGTCAGCACGAGCTAGATCCGACCGTTCCTGCGCAGCTTCGCGACGTTCTCGGGCATGGCCAACACTTCGCGGTATTGATCGACGGTGAGTTGCGCGCAGTGCTTCCAGCTCCATCGCTCGACGACTCGCTGACGACCAGCCTCGCCGACACGCGCACGCAGCGCAGCATCGTCCAGCCCGCGACGAATCGCAGCGGCGAGCGCGTCGACGTTGCCGGCAGGGCACTGCAAGACCGTGTCGCCGTCTTTGCCTGTTACTTCCGGCAGCGCGCCACCGTCGGTCGCAACTAGGCAGATGCCAGTCGACATTGCTTCGATCGCTGGCAGGCTGAATCCTTCGTAGAGGCTGGGCACGACCGCGAGTTCCGCTTCGGCATACAACTCGACGATGCGCTCGTCGGGAACACCAGATACGAAGTCAATGTGCGGACGTAGGCCGAGCTTGTCGATCAAGTCGTTGCTCGCGCCTTCGCGCGGCTTGCCGATGATCGTCAGGCGGATGTCGTCGCGCTCGGTGCGCAATTTCGCCATTGCCTCGAGCAAGTAGCTGAGACCCTTCAGCGCGACGTCGGCCGATGCCGTTGTGATCAGGCGACCGGTTTGACGTGCGATGTTCGGCAGCGGTGTGAACAACTGAGGGTCGACGCCAACCGGCACCAACTTCATGCGGTCGAGGCTGACGCCCATATCGCTGTGAATGTCCTTGATGCTGTTCTCGCTGACAACCACAACACGCGGCATGCGGCTGGCCACGCGGCCCTGCATCTTCACGAAGTTGTACCAGCGACCAATGCCGAAGCGCTTATGCCAGTTCTTCGAGTGCTGCATCTCCAGCGCGCGGTCGCGAGTGATCGGGTGATGCAGCGTCACGATCGTCGGAATCATCTTCTCGATGTCGAGGATGCCGTAGCCGAGGCACTGGTTGTCGTGGACGAGGTCGAACTCGTGCTGGCGCTTCTTCAGCGCCTCGCGCGCCCGAATCGAGAACGAAAGCGGCTCGCCGAACGTGCCCTTGAAGTGGGTGAACACCTCGGCCAGGTCGGCCCTCGACTTGATCTCCCAAAAGCCGGGGAAGCGGCCAGGGAAGTTGTCGTTCCAGATGTCGAGGCTCGGCAGCTTGTGCAGCGGAATGCGTTCGTCGAGCACCGGGTACGGCTGGCCACCGAACACTTCGACGGTGTGACCGAGATCTACCAGGGCCTTGGTGAGGTGGCGGGTGTAGACGCCTTGGCCTCCCACGTGCGGTTTGCCGCGATATGTGAGGTAAGCGATCTTCAGCGGAGCGTCGGGGGCCAGCCCAGAAACCCCCGCCGGGCGTGCGGCAGACATTGCAGCAACGCTATCGGCGCCCAGTTACCCGCCGGTAGCCGTCACAGAAGTGCAACGTCCGGCCACCAAGAGTCCAGCGTTTGTACAGTTTTGGGCGGATAGCGCCCGAAAGTGTTCAGACGCGATGGGTTCGGCGTCCTCACCCGATGCATTGCTCGATGGTGAATGAGCCCTGGACGGTGGAACTGTTCCCTCGCACGTCGGTGAGGGTAATTGTGTAGAAGTACTGGCCCGACTTGGGGTCGGTCATGACCTGGCCGAAGACCTCGGAAGTGCCGCGTTGCTCTAACTGGTTTTGACCGTCGGCCGGTCCCGTCCATGTCACGAACACGGGGAACTGCAGCGCAGACTCGTCTTGGTATCCCACGACGACGTTCGGGCCAGACCACTTGCAGTTGGAGAACACATCGCCCTGTGGCCCGTCGAGCGACAACACCGGAGCATGTTCGACTCGGGCCCGCAACGCGACCTTCACCGGTGCGGCACCGCTGTTACCGGGAACAATCGTGAACGAGCGGAAGTAATCGCCCTCAGCCAGGTTCGTGCGCGTAACGGACACGGTCAGCGTTTGGGCTTCGCCGGGTTGTAAATGGCTCGCGCCGCTGACGATCGAGAATGGAGAGAAGTCGCCTTGCAGCGACCAATTGAAGGCAACGTCGCCGGTATTGCTGATGCGCAGCGTTGCGGATCCGGTGTCG
>JAYVVU010000248.1:0-3843 GCA_043786755.1 Actinomycetota bacterium | reverse complement strand
GCGATGAGTACATCAACGAGCAAAGCAAGCAGATCGACGGGTTCTTGAACTTCATCTATGCCTTGCTCGGAATGTCGATCTTCATCGCCGTCATTGGTGTCGTCATCACGCTCTGGTTGGCGGTCTATGAACGCCGCCGTGAACTGGGCTTGTTGCGCGCGGTGGGTATGACCAAGCGCCAGGTGCGCCGGAGTGTTCTGTGGGAGTCGATGATCACCGGAGTCGTCGGGGTGGTGCTGGGCACTGTTCTCGGCATCGCGCTGGGTTGGGTCATCGTCAAAGCGTTCGAAGATCAAGGGCTCAGCGTCTTCCAGCTTCCGGTCTCGACGATCCTGATCGCCATGGTGCTGTCGTTGATCTTCGCTGCGCTGGCTGCATTCATCCCGGCTCGCAAGGCTTCGAACGCCGACATGCTGCAAGCGATCGCGACGACGTGATCAACGACTCGGTGAGCAATTAGCGCGTGCTCCGACTTGCGTTAAGGAGTGTGCTGGCGCGCTGGCCGCGCCTGCTGCTCACTGCGTTGGCGATCGTCGCCAGCACAGCGTTCCTCAGCGGAACGTTCATCTTCCGCGACACGATTGAGCGGACCTTCGACGCCTTGTTTGCCGATGTCTACGAACGCGTCGATGCGTACGTGCAGAGCAACAACTCGGTCGAAAGCTTCTTCGGCATCGAGCGCCGCGATCGTCTTCCATCCGACGTCGTTGACCAGGTGCGCGCGGTTCCGGGCGTCGCCGATGCGCAGGCTTCGATCCAGGGCGACGCAGTGGTCATTGACACCGACGGCAAGCCGATCGAACGCCCGACCGCTCCCACGTTCGGGGCGACGGTCAACGACGGTGAGCTGTCGATCTGGAAGGTGAAGGAAGGTCGGCGCCCGCAGGGGATGGGCGAGGTTGCGCTCGATGTGCTCACCGCGGCCGACGGTGGCTTCTCGATTGGCGACACCGTCAAGGTGAACTCCGACAACGGCTCGCAGGAGTTCGAGCTGGTCGGCATCATGGAGTACGACGACATCATCTCGCCCGGCAACGCGACGTGGGCGCTGTTCGACGCCGAGACCGCCGAGGCGTTCATCGCCAAGCCAGGCTTCATCGATGCAGTGCTGGTGCAGGGCGACGGCAGCGTGTCGGCCGACGAGCTGGTGCAGCGAATTCAGGCGGCCCTCGATCCGCAGGTCGCCGAGACGCTGACCTCCCAGCAGATCACCACTCAAAGCCAAACCGAAATCGAGAAGAGCCTGAGCTTTCTCACCATCTTCCTGGTGATCTTCTCGTTCATTGCGCTGTGCGTTGGCATGTTTGTGATCTACAACGTGTTCTCGATCATCGCCGCGCAACGCCAACGCGAGAACGCGTTGCTGCGTGCGCTCGGGGCCAGTCGACGACAAATCACATGGTCGCTGATGATCGAGTCGCTGGTCGTCGGCCTCGTCGGTTCCGCCGCAGGAATGGTCGCCGGTGTCGGTCTGGCGTCGGGCATCAAATCGCTACTCAACAAGCTCGACTACGTCATCCCCGCGCGCGGGCTGGCGATCGAACCGCGCACCATCGTCATCACCTTGCTCGCCGGCACTTTCGCCAGTGTGCTGGCCGCTATCGGCCCGGCGGTCGGTGCCGGCCGCGTGCCCCCGGTAGCGGCCATGGGCGATGCAGTGATCGAGCGCGTCGGATCGGTGCGCCGAAGGGCGACCGCCGCAATCGTCTCGGCCGTCATCGGCGCAGTCGCGATCGTTGCTGTGATGCGCGGCGCGGACGCGATATTGCTGGCGGTCGGCGTCGTTTGCCTGTTTGCAGCCACGTTGCTGATGGGGCCGGTGATGGCGAAGCCCATCGCGCGCTTCATCGGTGCCCCTGTGCAGCGCATCCGTGGTGTGACGGGGACGATGGCGCGGGGGAACGTGCAACGTAATCCGCGTCGCACGGCGCGCACCGCAGCGCCCGTGTTGATCGGCGTCGCTTTGGTCACCGGCGCATCGGTCTTCGCCGCGTCGATCAAGGAGCAGATCCACGATGTGGTGGGCGCCACATTTGCGGGCGACTACGTGGTGAACTCGACCAACGGTGGCCCGGTCAGTTTCGGGCAGGAGTTCGTCGACTCGCTCAACGAACTGCCGGAGGTCGGCCAAGCGACGGGTCTCGGGTTTGCTGTCGGTATTGCCGACGCCGACGGGGAAACGGCAAACGGCCTGGTCGTCGATCCACTGACCGCGGACGGCCTGTTGAACATCGAGTTCGTAGCGGGGGAGATGACTGCGCTGACGGCGGACGGTGTGCTGATCAGCGAGGGCGAGGCCAAGCGCGAGCAGGTTGCGGTCGGCGGGCAAGTCGTGCTGCGCCTTGATGGCGAACCCTTACCACTGACCGTGCAGGGCATCTTCATAACTACCGACCTCATCCGCGCGTCGCGCATCTATCACCGTGAGACGTTCATCGGCAGCAGCATCCCTACTCCTGCGGGAGTTGTGTCGCTGACCGCTGCCGACGGTGTCTCCGATAGCGAGCTCCGCGCCGTCGTCGACGTCGTCATCAAGGACTACGGCATCGGCACGCTGCAGAACAAGGAGGAGTTCATCGAGAGTCGCGCCGACATCGTCGATCGCAGCTTGTCCTTTGTCTACGGCCTGCTTTTTCTCTCGATCGTCATCGCCACCTTTGGCATTGTCATCACCTTGCTGCTGGCGGTCTATGAACGCCGCCGCGAAACTGGGCTGTTGCGCGCCGTCGGAATGAACAAGAGCCAAGTGCGCACGACGGTGCGGTGGGAGAGCGTGATTACCTCTATCTACGGCGCGGCCGTCGGCGTGTTGATGGGACTCGTGCTCGGCTACGTGGTGATCGTCGCGCTGCGCGACCAGGGCCTGACGACGTACTCGGTCCCGGTAACCAGCATCATCTGGATCATGGCGCTGGCCTTCGTCGCCGGCGTCATCGCTGCAGTGGTGCCCGCCTGGCGGGCGACGCGCCTGGGGATTCTCAGCGCGATCGCGGCCGACGGTTGATGTGCCACAGTTGGCTCCAATGACCGCTGGATATTCAGGAACGCCGCTGCCCAAGAAGTTGGGAATCGTTGGCGACGCCGTGTTCACCGTGCGTCACGCGCCTGCCGACTTCGCCGAAACGCTTGGCGACTACGGCGATGCGATCTGGCAGAGCAGCTTGCTGGCACCGATCGATGTGGTCGTCGCCTTCTTCACCCAACGCAAGGCGTTGATGGCCGAGTGGTCAAAACTCACCGAAGCCGCGCAGCCTGCTGGCGGCGTGTGGATCGCGTGGCCAAAGAAGGCGAGTGGCGTGCCCACCGACATCACCGAGGACGTACTGCGCGCACACCTGCTGCCGACCGGTTGGGTCGACAACAAGGTGTGCGCGATTGACAGCACATGGAGTGGCCTGCGCTTCGTGCTGCGGAAGGAAAACCGTCCGCCGCGTATGCGCTGACCTCGGTTTGCGTCAAACCGTCGGCTTTAAAGTCCAGCGCTGACGCGACTCACACGCCGACAGGCTTTACGTAAAGCCCTGTTACTTCGGTTGCGGGAGGACTCGCAGGTACGGCTTGATCGTCGTCCAGCCCTGCGGGAACAACTTCTCAGCGTCCTCGTTGCTGACGGCGCCACCGATGATCACGTCGTCGCCGTTCTTCCAGTTCACCGGCGTTGCCACCTTGTGCTTGGCGGTGAGCTGCAGACTGTCGATCACGCGCAAGATCTCATCGAAGTTGCGGCCGGTGCTGGCGGGGTAAGTGATGGTCAGCTTGACCTTCTTGTCTGGGCCGATCACGAACACGGAACGCACGGTGAGCGTGTCGTTCGCGTTCGGGTGAATCATGTCGTAGAGGTCG
>JAYVVU010000247.1:0-3844 GCA_043786755.1 Actinomycetota bacterium | reverse complement strand
CTCATGGTGAGGATTCCTTTCGGTGGCGTTTTGGCCTGTGAGGGTGGAGGACGTGTGTCCCCACGTCGGTGTTCCCATCGCGTTGGCGCGGTAAACCTCACCGTGAGCGAGAGGCGTTCAGTCAGCGAAGACGTCGCGACTGTGCTGCAGAAAGAAGCGATGATCGTGACCAGTGTTCGGATCGGTCTTGTTGTACTTGAACGTCGCGGTCCCATCGGGAAGCGCGTCGTCTGAGTAGATCGCGCCAACTGGGCACACGTCGGGTGCGTAACACGCGGTGCACGAGGTGCACTCGTCGAGGTTGACGTACAGAATCGAATCGCCAAAGACGGCAATCGTGCCCGGATCCGGCGTGTGCTCGTTCTCGATCACACCACTGCCGGCCTGCTGTTCAGAGAACAGCCGATTGGTCGTCGGGTTGAACTCGTAGATGCATTGCACCGGGCATACATCAACGCAAGCACGGTCCTTTACGCTGATGCATGCCTCGGTGATTACTGCGACACCGCTCATTTAGGATCGGTGTGAACTTTGTCTGCGATCCAGTCGCGTGCGCCGTCAACCTTTTCCTTGACGACACCAGCAACGCGATCGGCCTTACCTTCGCGCTCAAGATCCTTGTTACCGGTCACAATGCCGGCAGCTTGCTTGGCACGTCCCTTGACTTCATCTTTGTTCGGCATTTTGTCTCCTGTCGTTTAGGTACCTGGTTCGGTAACTGGTTAGGTAACTGACAATGAGCGAATACCCGTTGCGGGCAAGCTCGAAACCATGCCCGTCAACCGCGAAAAGTTTGGGATCCTCCGAATGTGGGCATTCTCAACACATGTCTTGTCTGCGGGTTCGGAGCCGCCGCGATGGTGGTCCCGTAAGATGATGCGCGCCATGGACACCGACGCGCCGTCGCCCGCGTTGAACCGCGAGTACGCCGGGGAAGCGGCCACACTGCGAGCGGCCCGGCACGATGTCGTCGACTTCCTCACCGAGTGCGGCGCCGATGACCAGACGGTTGAACGAGCGTCGCTGATCACGAGCGAACTCGCCTCCAATGCCATTCAGGCAGCACCGGGAACCTTCTACCAATTGGCCGTTCGTATCGTCGACCCGAACGCCGTGTCGTTGTCGGTGCGCAATCGCAGCGCACACGGCACTTTCCCGCCGCCGAAGGCGAATTGGCGACCCGTCGACGAATTGGCGATCAGAGGTCGCGGCCTTGCAATCGTCGAATCCTTGACCGACGAAGTGTCGGTTGTGGTCGAAGGAAACGAAGTGACTGTCACGACTTGGTTCCGATTGGTGGCGCCATGACCGCGGCCGGACGATCAGACACGCTGACCGCGACTCAAAGTGGCTCCGATGAACTCGAAATGTTCCGGGCTTACGTTGTGTCGCGCGACCGCAGCCAACGCAACGCGCTTGTTGAGCGCTACATGGGCTTGGCTGCGCACATCGCCAAGCGTTACCAGCGCGCCGGTAACGACGACGACATCCGCCAAGCAGCGATGATCGGCTTGGTCAAGGCCGTCGACCGTTTCGATCCGGAGTTTGGCGTTCCATTCGCTTCGTTCGCGGGCAGCACCATCGAAGGCGAACTGAAGCGTTATCTGCGCGACCACACGTGGGTCGTGCGCGTTCCGCGCTCGGCTAAAGAACTGCACCTGTTGGTGCGACGCGCAAGCGACGAGCTCGCACAAAAGAACGGGCACGCTCCTTCGGTCGCCGAGATCGCAACGTATCTCGAGCTCGATCGCGACGACGTGCTTCGTGGTCTTGCTGCGACGGCGGCGTACGACGTCGGGTCCTTGGACAACTCCACGGACGAAGGTTTTGCGGCGAACGATCGATCTGCTGCGATCTCGACCGACGATGCTGGCTTCGGCCAAGCGATCGATAGTCAGGCCGTCGAAGGCTTATTGGTGCGGCTGCCCGAACGCGAGCGACAGATCGTGCTGCTTAGTTTCTTCGAGGACCGCTCTCAGTCGGAGATCGCGGAGATGATGGGCATCTCGCAGATGCACGTCTCGCGGCTGCTGCGGCGCTCGCTGGAACTCATGCGCGAAGGCGTGTCGGCGATCGACGCCAACGCCTGATGGTTATTGCTTGATACCCAGGCGGGTATCAAGCAGCAAGCGCCCGTGCCAGTTCTCGACGGCATCGATCGTCACACCAGCATCGTCGAGCGCGATCTTGCGCAACTCCGGTGCATTTGCCAACTGCGAGTCGCTCGACACGCGCCATAGCGAACTCAGCAGCCGTCGTGTGCGAGCGAGGTCCGGCCTGCCGAGCGCGAACTGCTGGCGCGCTTCCTCACCGATCGAGCGGCACCACAGCGCCACCGTGTGTCGATGAGTCCACGCAAGTACCAGTGCGGCAGGGCGGCTGACTGGAGAAATCAAACGACGGGACGTACGGAAGAGTGAGCGAACCATGCCTCAGCCGTACCCGACGCGAGCAACTTGCAAACGCCGGTTTCAGTCACAGCCCGATTGGGAACACGTGGAGAGCATCCAACCTAAGAGGAGACCCCATGAACAGCAACAGCAAGAGCACCCGGCGTTTCGTTGCCATCGCCGCGACTTCGGTTCTCGTGTTCGGCATGGCCGCCACTGCATGCGGCAAGGATGTTGTCGACGACGACGTCGAAAAGCAGATCAACGACATCGACGATTCCATCGAAGACTTCGTGGACACGGTGTTCACCACCGACACCTCCACCGACAGCACCGGCGGCTGACCTCCACCCGCAGGAACTGCGGCTCCCTTGCCGTAGGGGGACTAGATTGTGGCCATGGCAGATGAGGGTTCGCGGCTAACCATCGAGCGCAATGCCGACGGCTGGACGATTGCGGGTGAGATCGACGCGCACTCGGCGCCATCTTTGGCCACGGCGCTCAGCGAAATGCCCGAGGTTGACAAAGTGGTTGCCGATTTGAGTGATGTGTCGTTTATGGATTCGAGCGGACTGCGCGTCTTGGTCGATGCCGCCACGATTGCCACCAGTGCCGGCAAGACGTTCGTCATCGCCCATCCGCAGGCCGCGATTAAGCGTGTCGTCGAGATCAGTGGGCTCAGCGATCAACTGCCCTTTTCGGGCTGAGTAGCGATTTCCGAAAAGCAGTTTGGTCGCTGGACGAAGTGGGTATCGCTGGTTGGGATGACCTTCGATGACGAAATGCCTAGAGGGGGTACGGTTACCTTGATGCGCGACCTGTCGGACAAGAACGACATTGTCGATGTCATCGTTCCGCTCGCCTCGCGCTATGCAGCGACGCTGCGCACCATGGCGGCTTCGTTCGGGGTCGACACCGGCTTCTCGATCGACGAGATCGACGACTTCAAGCTCGCTGTTACGGAAGCCTTCTCGATACTCGGCGTGCGCCACGGCAGTGTGCGCACGGTAGTGAGTTTCGCGATGGCTAGTTCCACCCTGTCGGTACAGCTTTCGCTCGAGTCGGGCGACGAAATTTCCGTCGAGCCCGACGAGTTGGCGCTCGCGATCCTGCGGACAGTCGTGGATTCCTATGAGGTCGGCAGCAATGCCATCACGCTGAACAAGCGAGCGACCGAAACCGCAACGCTCGGCTGATTCAGGCCATGTGCACGTAGCTCAACAGACCTGAGATCTCGAAGAGGCGCAGCACTACCGACGAAGGCTCGGTCATCAGCACTCGCCGACCAGCGCGTTCGGCGCGCTGGTGAGCGTCGATCAGTTCGCGAAGCCCACTTGAGTCGATGAACTCGACACCGCCGAGATGAACCGTCACGTCGCCGCTACTGCCGGGCAACGGATTCAAGTGTCGAGCCAGGGCATCGATGCACGAGGCGTCGATTTCGCCAGAAAGTC
>JAYVVU010000246.1:0-3868 GCA_043786755.1 Actinomycetota bacterium | reverse complement strand
CTAGCCGAGCAGAACGATCAGGCGACGCCTCGTGCCCGCTCTGCGGCAACTGTCGCCCGGCGGGTAGGTTGCTTCGTCATGGCTACCAACGCTGGCACTCGCACGGGCGTTGGCGCGTGTGCGCTTGCCGCATTCGGGTCGGTAGTCAACCCCGGTACCGGTCACCTCCTGGTTCGCGCCCGCATCACGCGCGCCACAATCGTCGCATCGGTTTTGAACCTGATCACCTCCGTAATCGCCACATGGATCTTGGGACCGGTGCGCAAACAAGCCGATCTGGTGGAGATCATCGCCGACCGCAAGGTGTTGCTTGGTCTTGGCGTGGCGCTCGCAACGATGGCGATCACCCGCATCTACACCGCGTTCGATTCGGCGTGGCAGGCACGGCCCGCCAACGATGTTCGCTTGCGACTCGTCGCCGCCGTTGCAGTCGGCGTGCTGTCTGTCGGCGGCGTTGCGCCGCTCGTGATTGCCGCGAACTACGCGTGGGAAGCCGACCAAACCGCCGAGAAGCTCTTCGGCGGCAACGACCACGCGACGACAGCTGTTCCTACACCGCTGACAACGTTGCCCTCCGACTCCACCGACTCGACCGTCGCCGCGCCGACAACAACCGAAGCTCCCTTCAATGGTGAGACGCGTGTGAACGTGTTGCTGCTTGGTGGCGACGCTGGCCCTGGCCGACCCGGTTTGCGCACAGACTCGATGATCGTCGTGTCGATTGACTCGGAATCCGGCAAGGGCGTCATCATCTCGATCCCGCGCAACATGGACGACATCCCCTTCCCCGATGGCACGCCGATGCATGAGCAATTCCCGGATGGCTTCGATGGCCTCGCCAATGCGATCTATACCTATGGCGACAACCATCGCGATCTTCTCGGCGGCGTCGAGGATGCTGGCGCGCAAGCGATCAAGCTCGGCATCTCGCAGTTGCTCGGCATTCCGATCCACTACTACGTGTTGGTCGACATGGCTGGCTTCGTCGACATTGTCGACGCACTCGGCGGCATCGACATCAACGTGCCTAAGCGCATGCCCACCCCCGGCAACCCACGCGGTGCGAAGCACGAGGTGCCGGAATACATCGAAGCCGGCCAGCAACACATGGACGGCACGATTGCGCTTGCCTACGCGCGTACACGCGAGGCCGATAGCGACCACCACCGCATGGCTCGCCAGCAGTGCATTCTCGGCGCGTTGGGTGATGCGGCGACACCGCTGGCGATCACTCTCGGCTTCACCGAATTGATGGCTGCATTCGGCGATGCGATCAAGACCGATATCCCGCGCGACAAGCTGGACGACTTCGCGCAACTCATCGAACGTTTCAACGATGCCGGTGGAATGGACGTCGTGCACCGCCTGCACCTCGGTCGCCCACTGGTCGACCCATATCGCTGGAAGGCCGACGAGGTCAGGTTCTATGTAGAGGTCGCGTTTGAACCGATCATCCTCGACGTCGACATTTCCCCACTGCTCGAAGACACCTGCTGATCGGTCGTCGGCGACAGAGAAGGCCGGGGCCGCTAGCGCGTGTTGGCTGAGGCCCGTTCTTTGACCTGCAGTATCTGTGTCGCCATGCCTTCAAGCTGTTCTGGCGTCGCGTGCTCGACCAAGCGCGGCAGCAGTTTGGTCTCCTCGACTTTGGCGTAGTCGCCGACAAAGGCCTGCAACGTTTGGAACGCGTTGACCACCGGCGCACCGTTGAGACCGCTGACCACATCCATTTGCCGCTTGACGGCCGAATATGCGGCGGCCAGCCGATCCATCAGCGCCGGGTCATCGACCAAGCGGTGTGCGAGGGCGTAGAGAGCGGAGTGTTCGGCCTCCTCGCGCGCGCGCAGCGCACCAAGGGTCTGGCCAACAAGGGTCGAATCAAGCGTCGCGTTGAACCGAACGAAGAGTTCGCGGACCCGTTCGTGCTCAGCTCGAACTAGATCAATTCCATTTGGCACGTCCAGCCCCCCGATAGTCGGGGGCGGCTTACCCGGCTGGGGAAGCAGCCAAACCCAAATTTCGATAATTTGCGTAGCTCCGACTGCTGGCCGAGCGGGACGGCCTTCTGCGCGTCGGCACGTCTACCATTCGCCCATGTCGAGCGAGCTAGCTGGTGCTGGTACCCATCCACTGCCGGAAGATCCGGTGCTCGCCGACGCTGCCATCACCTTGCAGGACAGCGGCCATTGGGGCATGGTTGTCGACAGCCGGTGGAACCTTGTGTACGTGACCGACGAACTCCGTCTTACCTTCGGCGCCTTCGAACTTTTTTCGTTTGAACTCGGTCACCACTTCTTCAGTTCCGAGGCGCAGACAAATCGACAATCGTTTCGTTTCGGTTCGAACTCGTCTGAAATGAATCGCCGCCTCTTCGCGGCCTTCGGGCCGTTCGTGATCGCCGACACTCCTGGCGGACGCGACGAGCTGCGCACGCTGGTCGACCCCGAATTGCACGACATGATCGACGACCTGGTGCCATCTGATCGCGCTGCCTATTCCGCGGAAGCGCCTGGGATGGGTATCACGGAAGCAGTCCCGATTCGACTTGTGCTGTTCCGCCTTCATGACGCGACTGGACGTCTGGCCGGAACGATGGTCATCTCCAAGCCAGCGGCCGGCATGAGCGTGATTGGCTCTATGACCTCGATGGGCGACCTGCGACACATGACGCACATGCAGCGCTTGGGCCGCGCCGCCAAGCGACCGGCGGCGATCCTCTTCGCCGACTTGGAAGGTTCATCGCAACTCGCACGCCGACTTCCAACGGCGGCCTACTTCGCGCTTGGTCGTCGGCTCGTTCGCGTTGCCGATCAATCGATCATCGATGCGGGTGGTCTGGTGGGCCGACACGTTGGGGATGGTGTCGTCGCCTTCTTCGTCACCGAGACGATCGGATCGGAATCTGACGCGGCACACGCCTGCATTAGCGCGGCGCGCTCTATCCGATCGGCGGTCGACGAAGTTGCGAGCAGAAGTGGTCTGCAACCCGCCGACGTGGTGCTTCGCTTCGGATTGCACTGGGGCTCAACGTTGTATGTCGGCAGCATTGTCACCGCCGGTCGAACAGAAGTGACCGCGCTCGGCGACGAGGTCAACGAAGCGGCTCGCATCGAAGCGTGTGCCACTGGCGGGCGCATGCTCGCGTCGAAGGCCCTCATCGAACGTCTTGATACCGATGTCGCCAAGGCACTCGGCCTTGATCCGGATCGCACGAGCTACACCACGCTGACCGATCTGCCCACCGCAACCGACAAGGCACGGCGCGACGCACCCGCGATCGCGGTCTGCGAGCTGTAGTGCGGAACGCATGAACGGCCAAACCTGAAGGCGGAGGCGCTCGCAACCCAGCGATTCAGCCAGACCCAACCGCGCGGCGGCGCTGGTCGGCTACGACGGCCGCCGATGCGTGAAGCAACGCGATGACTGCTGCCAGGGCGGCGAACCCAGCCGCGGACCTGTCGATCTGATGCACAAACTCCGCGACGTCGAGCACTGCAAAGGCGAGCGCGAACAGCCCCGCGATCCCGATGACGAGCTTGTTGTCGGTTCGCCACGTCGCCGCGGCCAATGCAACAGAGACGGCCACGGCTAACACGACAAGCGGCGTTGATTCCAGATTGAGACCCAGAACTTTCTCGGACGACTCCGCCGAATCGACGTGTGCTTCTTCTCCGCCGGCCTCACTGTGCTCGGCCGACTCGACCGACTCCGACGTTTCGCTGTGGCTCGCCCTTTCACTCGCCGCGCCGATAGCGAATAGCGCGGCCGCTGCGATCAGCAATGCGCCGAGCAGCCACTTCAGGCGAACGACCTCTGCGAGCTTCACGGCCGTTTCCCGACGCTCATCAATTCAACTGGCACGGGCTCG
>JAYVVU010000245.1:0-3876 GCA_043786755.1 Actinomycetota bacterium | reverse complement strand
CGGTCACCGATTTCCTTCGCCAGCATCCGGACATCGGCGAGGTCGCCGATGCCCCACGAGTCGGGACGCCACAGCGAATAGATCTGTGCGGCGACTCCCCACCCGCGCGGTGCGTCACGACAGCGCTCCGGCGCGACGATCAGCGTCGTGTG
The DNA here is from genome assembly GCA_043786755.1 of Actinomycetota bacterium. GTDB lineage: Bacteria > Actinomycetota > Acidimicrobiia > Acidimicrobiales > Ilumatobacteraceae > UBA668. The sequence continues at coordinate 3,724 of JAYVVU010000245.1, read as the reverse complement.
CGGTCCGCCGTCCACCGGCGAGAGTTGGTGGTAACCGAGCGGAACGTCCGGCGCCAACGTGTCGACCTCGCCAGCGTCGACGCCGCCTTCCAGCACTAGATGGTGGCGACCGGGCAGAGCGTGCTCGGTGCCGGCGGTCGTGAACAGCATCGGTGACGGAGCAACGGGGTCGCCGATGGCGGCGCGTAGCGCATCGCGAGTCGCGGCGGGCGTGTAACGCCAGCGGCCATCGACGCCGTGATACCCGTCGGCGATGCCCCACTGGTCGTACACCGGGCCATTGTGCCGGGGGTTTGCTGCCGCCGGGGGTTTCGTGCCCGTATGCGTGCACGAAACCCCCGGAACAGGCGCGGCGGCATGAAACCCCCGGCAACGGATTCGTAGACTGGTGACGTGCCCTCGCTGCTCGTCAATCAACGGTTGCGCAGCGCCGCCGGTCGACTGCGCGAGGCGCGTGCGGAGTTAGAGGTGGTCGGCGAGCAGCTGCTCTACGTCGAGGAGGGCCCGCACGAGGAGGCAATGCAGAAGAACCGTGCGCACCTCGTCTCCGAGGTTGCTCGCCTCGAAGCCAAGCTCGACCGACTACTTGATCGTGGGCCGCGATGACTGTTCGTGTGGTGATCGCAGAAGACGAAGCCATCATTCGCCTCGACCTGCGCGAGACGTTGGAAGAAGAGGGCTACGAAGTTGTCGGCGAAACCGGCCGTGGCGATCACGCTGTCGACCTGTGCCGCGAATTGAAGCCCGATCTGGCAATCCTCGACATCAAGATGCCGCACACCGACGGCATCGCCGCGGCGCGCATGATCAGCAACGAAGGCTTGTGTGCCGTTCTGATCCTCACCGCGTTTAGTCAGAAGGAAGTCATCGACGAGGCACGCGACGCCGGAGCACTTGCGTACTTGGTCAAGCCGTATCAGAAGAGCGAGTTGCTGCCCGCCATTGCGCAAGCGATCGAGAGTTTCAAGGAATCGCACGCCTCGTGAAGATTTTGATGCTCGATGGCAACTCGCTGACCTACCGAGCATTCTTCGCGTTGCCGACGGATATGGCGACCGCGTCGGGTCAGGTCACCAACGCGGTGTTCGGCTTCACTTCGATGTTCGTCTACATGGTGAAGGATCAGAAGCCCGACGGGATCCTTGTTGCGTTCGATCGCCCCGAGCCAACGTTCCGCCACGAGGCCAACCCGTTGTATAAGGCGCAGCGCGAGGCAGCGCCCGACATCTTGCGTCAGCAGATGGGACTCGTGCGCGAAGTGCTTGCCGCGCTGAACGTCGCTGTGTTTGACCTCGCTGGTTGGGAAGCGGACGACATTCTCGCCACACTCGCCGAGCAGGCCAAGGGTGAAGGCCACGACGTCGTCATCGTCACCGGCGACCGCGACAGCTATCAGCTGGTGCACGACCCGCACGTGCGCGTGCTCTACAACAAACGCGGCGTCAGTGACTACGCGCTGTACGACGAAGCGGGTATCAAAGAGAAGACCGGCGTCACGCCCGAGCTCTATCCGCAATACGCAGCGCTGCGCGGCGACCCAAGCGACAACCTGGAAGGCATCCCCGGCGTCGGCGAGAAGACGGCGGCGAAGCTGTTGAACCAGTACGGCAGCCTCGACGGCATCTTCGCTCACGCTGGCGAGCAGACACCGAAGCTCAGTGCATCGCTCGTCGAGCACGAAGCACGTGCCCGTTCGAACTTCGACCTGATGGTGTTGCATCGCGATGCGCCGGTGGAAGTCGACTACGCCGCGTTGGCGGTCCACCCCAACGATGCCGAGGTCAAGCGACTGTTCGACTTCCTCGAGTTCCGTGCGCTCTACGACCGGATGTACGAAGCACTCGGAACCATTAGTGGAACGGCAGGCAGTAGCAGCGGCAGCGGTGGCGGTGCGGCACCGATGTCGTCGAGCCAGCAAGTGCTGGAAGCGGAAGTCGCCGACGTCGCAACGGCAGCCGAAGCCGCTGTCTTGATCACCGGCCTGCCGACACTCGACGCGATCGCGTCGTGGGCCGGCGAGCCCGGTCGCAGCGATCTCACCGGCCTTGCAATCGTCACCGATGCAGCAGCGGCCGAGGTTGCATGGCTGGGTACAGAACTCGCACACGTGCCGGAGGTGCTCGCCGCGATCGGTCAACACAAGGCACTGCGTAGCCACAACGCGAAAGCTCTGATGCGTTGGTTGCTCGACCACGGCCAGACGGCGCCAGGTCTGCGACTCGATACGCAGATCGCCGCGTACCTCATCGACCCTGCCGACACGCGCTACGCGATTCGCGATCTGCTGGCGCGGTACACGCTGTTCCAATTGCCAGACGACGTGCCATCAGCGAAAGGTCAACTTGACCTTGGCGGGGCGCCAGACGATCGACAGATCACATCGCGCGAGGCGCTTGCGGTCGCGCATCTGTCCGCCGCGTTGGAGGCGTCGCTCGACAAGCAGGGGATGGCGAACCTCTACGCGACCATCGAGAACCCGTTAGTCACCGTGCTCGCCAACATGGAGCACTTCGGCGTCGGTGTCGATGTCGCCGAACTCACCAAGCTCAACGACAAGCTGACCGCCGACGTAGAACGGCTAGGCGCTCAGCTGCAGAAGGTCGTCGGCCGACCGTTCAACCTCAACTCACCGATCCAGCTGCGCGAGATCCTGTACACCGAGCGCGGGCTTGCATCGGGCAAGAAGACCAAGACGGGTTTCTCGACCGACGCCGCGACGCTCGAGAAGTTGCGCGATCAGTGGCCAGAGTTCATCGACCCGCTGCTCGAATATCGCGCAGCCGAGAAGTTGCGCGGCACCTACGGCACCGGCTTGCTTGCGGAAGTTGCTAGCGATGGTCGCATTCACGCAACGTTCAATCAGACAGTTGCACGTACGGGTCGACTCTCAAGCGACAAACCGAACCTGCACAACATCCCGGTGCGCAGCGAGGAAGGCCGACTGTTCCGTCGCGCGTTCATCCCTGCGGAGGGTCACAAGCTGCTCGTCGCCGACTACAACCAGATCGAACTGCGCTGCATCGCCCACCTCGCCAAGGACCCCGGCTTGATCGAAGCGTTCAGGGACGGCGTCGACATTCACAACGTGACCGCAGCCCGCGTGTTCAACGTCGACCCGAAGAAGGTCACCGTCGAGCAACGCTCGAAAGCGAAGATGGTCAGCTACGGCTTGGCGTATGGCATGGAGGCGTACGGCCTCGGTCAGCGCCTCGCGATCCCCACTGATGAAGCGGCGGTCATTCTCAACGCGTACTTCGAAGCGTTCCCGAACGTGAAGGCTTACATGGACAGCACGGTGATCGAGGCACGCATGCGCGGCTACACCGAAACTCTGTTCGGTCGCCGGCGCCCGATCCCCGAACTATCGAACAGCAACTTCCGCATTCGCCAGGCGGGCGAGCGGCAGGCGATGAACTCGGGCATCCAGGGTCTCGCCGCCGACATCTTCAAGGTCGCCCTCGTCAACATCGACCAGGCATTTGAGGATGCTGGCGTCGCGAGTCATGTAGTGCTGCAGGTACACGACGAAGTTGTCGTCGAGGTTCCCGACAACGAGGTCGATCGCGTCGGCCCGCTAGTCGTCGACCTCATGCGCGCGGCTGTCGAGCTGGATGTCCCGCTGGAAGTGAACGTCGCCTGGGGTAAGACCTGGGCCGATGCCAAAGGTTGAGGGCCGCCGCCCGCACTCGTTGGTGCGGGGGTCTATTACCGCCCGCACTCGTTG
>JAYVVU010000244.1:0-3880 GCA_043786755.1 Actinomycetota bacterium | reverse complement strand
TGCGGTTGGTTTGGAACGCGACCGAGCCCTTTGCTTCCTCGCGAATGCGGATGAGGCCGGTGTACACACTTTTGGCTGAGTCTTGCACTGCGCCTTTGAAGAGCAGGTCGCTGTTGGTACGCGGCGCGATGTGATCTTGCAGTGTGCGGAAGTCGTGCATCTGTGTGCCGTCGGCGTAGTAGAGCGCGATTTGCTTGGTGGTCGCACCCTGGCCGACGACGCGCGCATCGGTGCGCACACGGGCGTAGTCGCCACCGAGCGCGACGGTTGCGAGCAGGGTGTTGCTGTCGCGCTCGCCCGTCGCTTGCTGATGTGCGAGTTGCCACACTCGCGAGCCGAGCAGGTTGACGCCGAGATACGAGACGCGCGCCGCTTGTGAGGCGTGCACGACCAAGCGTGGCACGACGAGCGCGTACGTGTCGTCGCTGCTTTCGAAGCGTTCGACGACGGTGAACTCGCTATCGGCACCGCCGTGAACGAGCAGGCGCGGGTACAACGCCACGCCGTCGCCTTCGATGTGGTGCGTCACGATGATTGGCTCGCGCAGCACCTTGCCGGCGGGCACGCTGATCGCGACGGTCTGATTGAACGAAGCGTTCAACTCGTCAAAGACGTCGTGCGGAGTCATGCTGGCGACGAGTTCGTCGACGAGACTCGCTGCGGCCGGCGCCAACGCTTCGGCACCCGTCACTGTCGTCTTTACGACGGCGGGCGTGAAGGCGGCGAGGTCGAGTTCGCCGATGCGGCTGTAGCGCCAAACCTCTTGCTCGGCCGAGGGAAGCACCATCTCTGCCGTTGAACCTGACGCTGACACGGCATGAATTCTACTACGCAGGTAGTACTAATCACCCGGGGCAAAATGTGGGTGTGGCTAGTTGTTGCGGCGACGAAAGAAGCGCTTGCGGCCGCCTGCTGGGTGGCCCTCACGCTGTGCCTGTTCCAGGCGCACCTCGGCGAGCACCTGCGCTCCTACCGAGTTCAAGTAGTCCTCGGCCTCGTCGAGCAGGGCTGCCGCCGTGCCGTCGTCTAGGCCGGGCGGTTCTGCTGGTGCTTGCGCCGACACCATCGCGCCGTAGTTCCAGCCAGCGTCCATGCGGTGTTCGAACTTGCTGCACGATTCCGGGCAGCGCCAGGGGGCTTCGGGGGCGAGGTCAAGGCCGCACTTCCGCACGGTTTCACCGTTCGGGTAGGTGCGGCTCTCGAAGTGCTTGCACTCTTGGCGCATCGGCATGGCGCCATTCTGTCAGCTCGGTCGCTAAACGTCAGGGCTTGATGGCTCGCCAGTGGCCCGCACCCAGCTCACGGGTGTCGAAGACGGTGCACAGCGCGGTCCACACCGCGACCTCGTGGTCGAGAAACTCCCTGCCGACGCGCTGCTCAATGATGGGGCGCAGGCGTCCGTCGAGGTCGTCGAGTTCTACGTGCGAGCGCGCCGCCAGCCAGGCGGTGCGATCCAGGTACGAGACCTGTTCGAAACCGGCGCCGCGCAGTGCGCTGAAGTACACGTCGGGTGATGCGAGTCCGAAGCCGAGGCCCTCGAGTTCTTGGTAGTGCAACAGTTCGGGCGAGGGAGGGGCATCGCTGCCGCTCATCCAATCGCTCGCCGCGAAGACTCCCGCGGGTGCGAGCACGCGGAACAGTTCGTGCGCCAGCGCGTGCTTGTCGGGGATGTGCACGATCGAGTCTTTGCTGAAGACGAGGTCGAACACGCCGTCCTCGAAGGGCAGCGGTCCGGGTTCGATCTGCACGAACGATACGCGATCGTCGAGTCCAGCAGCGATCGCGTTCGCGGTGGCCTTCTCGACCACGCCAGCTTCGACGTCGACTCCGATCAGTTGATCGGGCGCGAACTCGGCACCGATGAAGAGTGCGCAGCCGCCGGTGCCGCACCCGAGGTCGAGAATGCGTTTGCCGCGTAGGTCGAGGCCGTCGAGTACGAGTGCTGTCTCGTGGTCGCCACCGGGCGACAAGTAGCCGTCGCCCCACAGGACTTCCAGCAGTGCAACAAGCTTGTCGTCGTAGTCCTGCGTCTGTTCCACAGGCGCGATTCTTGCAGGGCTAGTCGTCGTGTTCGAGAAACGCCTAGCCGACGCTGCCTTCCATCTGCAGCTCGATGAGGCGACTCCACTCGACGGCGTATTCCATCGGCAGCGTGCGCGTGATGGGCTCGATGAAACCGTTGACCACCATGCCCATCGCCTGCTCTTGCGAGAGGCCGCGCGACATGAGGTAGAAGAGTTGCTCGTCGGCGATCTTGGAGACGGTGGCCTCGTGGCCGATCTCCGCATCGCGCTCGCCCACTTCCATGTACGGGAACGTGCGGCTCTCGCTGTCTTCGTCGAGGATGAGCGCATCACACTGCACGTGGCTCTTGCAGCCGTACGCGCCCTCGTCGACACGTACGAGGCCGCGGTAGGTGGTGATGCCACCGTCTTTCGAGATTGACTTCGACACAATCTTGGAAGTCGTCTCCGGAGCTGCGTGAACCATCTTGGCGCCGGCGTCTTGATGCTGACCGGCACCCGCGTACGCAACTGAAAGCACTTCACCAGTCGCCTTAGGCCCGACCAGATAGACGCTCGGGTACTTCATGGTGAGCTTGGAACCGATGTTCCCGTCGATCCATTCCATGTGGCCTTCAGCTTCAACGCGTGCTCGCTTGGTGACCAGGTTGTAGACGTTTGGCGACCAGTTCTGGATCGTTGTGTACGTCACGCGCGCGGATGGCTTGACGATGATCTCAACGACCGCAGAGTGCAATGAGTCCTTGGTGTACACCGGAGCCGAGCAGCCTTCGATGTAGTGAACCTGGCTGCCCTCTTCGGCAATGATCAGCGTGCGCTCGAACTGGCCGGCGCTCTCGCTATTGATGCGGAAGTACGCCTGCAGTGGCATTTCACAGTTGACGCCTGCAGGGATATAGACAAACGATCCACCGGACCACGTAGCTGTGTTCAGTGCGGAGAACTTGTTGTCGCCCGGCGTGATGATCTTGCCGAAGTACTGCTTCACCAGTTCCGGATACTCACGAAGCGCGGTGTCCATGTCGCAGAACAAAATGCCCTGCTTCTCAAGGTCATCACGGTTGCGGTGGAAGACGACTTCCGAGTTGTGAACAAGGAAGCCCTCGGCAACGAAGTTGTGATGTCCTTCGACCTCTATATCGAATGTTTCCTCAACTCCGACCGACTCGATCGATTCGATCCGCACAAAGCCCAGCATCTCGCTGGTGTGCTTCTTGAAGGTCGTGCCCTTAGCAGTGCGATTCGTGTGCGCGTAACGACGGGCGCCGAGACGCGCCGCCTTCTTGGGGGAACGCAACGGCAACTGGTCGAACCGGCCCGACAAATGCAAGCGATAGCCGATGATGAAACGACTCGGGTCGTGCGGGTGCTTGCTGCTGAACTTTGCGACACTGCTGACGCCGATCCCGCACAGCTGCGCTAGTTCGCGCAGGTCCTCAAGCAGCGACTCGTTGCCGCTAGTGATCACCGGATTCTTCGCCGAACGATGGGCGCGCACGGTCCCATCGGCATCGATGAAGCCGGCAAGAAACGCGAGGCGCTGGACAAGCGGCAGTCCAAACACCCAGCCAGGCACGCGCTTCGTCATCGAGTTGCCAGCGATGCCATTGCTATCGAGGAAGTCGGCTAGCCGGGCCGTCCCGCGTGCCGTCAACCGCAATTGGTCGGTCGCAAGCGAGAACTCCAAGCCGAACTCTGCGCGAGCAACGTTGATGATCTGATCGATCAGCCCGACGTCGGTGTTATCTACCGCAATCTGAACAGTCGTGTATCCATCGCTGTGTTTGAGGTACCCGTCGCCGAGCCACAGCCCTAGGAACCACAACAGATCTGGATGAGTGAACCCAAGACCGGTG
>JAYVVU010000243.1:0-21245 GCA_043786755.1 Actinomycetota bacterium | reverse complement strand
TCCGCGACACGCGGCCGACGCTGACCGGCGCCGTGCCGACGGTGCTCAACGATCTGTTGCATAACGCTTCCGACACTGACATGAGTTCTTTCCGATTGGTGATGTGCGGTGGCTCGGCCGTGCCGCGCGGACTGATCGAGGGTTACAAGAAAGTCTTCAACGTTCCGATCGTGCAGGGATGGGGAATGACCGAGACCAGCCCGGTTTGCGCAATCGCGCATCCGCCGAAGGATCTTGACGGGCTAACTGAAACAGATTGGCGAGTGATGACCGGTCGTGTTCTTCCCGGCGTTGAACTGCGCATTACCGACGACAGCGGTGCGGTGCAACCGTGGGACGGCGTCGCTCTCGGTGAGATCGAAGTACGCGGCTCGTGGGTGACGGCGAGTTACTACAACGTCGACGACCCGTCGAAGTTCCACGACGGTTGGCTGCGCACAGGCGACGTTGCCAGCGTCCGCCCGAACGGCTATGTAATGATCAGCGACCGCGCCAAAGACGTCATCAAGTCGGGTGGCGAGTGGATCAGCTCTGTCGATCTGGAGAACACCCTGATGGGTCACCCATCGGTGCTGGAAGCCGCAGTGTTCGGCGTGCCCGACGATCGCTGGGACGAACGACCGCTGGCGTGCATCGTGTTGAAGCCCGATACGACGACGACGGCCGACGAGTTGCGCACCTGGCTCGCTGAGCGCACCGCCAAGTTCTGGTTGCCCGAGCGTTGGGCGTTCATCACGGAAGTGCCTAAGACCAGCGTCGGTAAGTTCGACAAGAAGGTTTTACGCGCGCAACACGGCGCCGGCGACCTAGAAGTCGAGAAGATCGCTTAGTCAGTCGTGCAGCGCATTTGTTGCGCGACTGATTGCTGGTTGGCATCGCCGTCGGCGAGGGCACTCATCACTCCAGCCAGATTTTCGGCGCTCTGGTTCTGGCTCAGTTTGCGCTTGCCTTCGATTGTGAGGTCGACGAGCTCGATGCCGACGATGCGGTTCATCAACGCGGCGATGTAGTCCGCCGGCGCGTCCGACGCTTTCCATGGCTTTGGTTGTGCCGCCTCGAACTTGTCAGTGAGAAATGTGACTACATCGAGCTTCCATGGGTCGTCATCGTGGATGTGTAGCTGGCCGCGTACCTGAACGGTGATGTAGTTCCAAGTCGGAACCACTCGCCCGTGCTCTGCCTTACTCGGATACCAGTTTGGGCTGATGTACGCGTCGGGACCCGTGAAGATGGCGAGGGCGACTCCTGGGTGTTGCCACAGTTCGTTGGGTCGCGCCACGTGCCCGACCAAACTGTCGCCACGTCGAATCATTGGCACCGGTGTTGCGAACGGGCCATCAGGCGTGGCGACGACAACCTGTGCCAACGGATTGGCTTCGATTATCGCGATCGACTCGGCCGCGTCGGATGCGAAGTCGGGCTTGTTGTACATGTGTCGTTCAGGTCGACTCGATGTGGCTAGTCGTTAGCCAGACTGGTGGCGAGTCGTTCGCTCTCACGTTCGCGCAAAGCCGAGTTCACCCGCTGCCGTTCGAGGATCTGGTCGAGCGTCTTAGCGCCCTGCGGGATTGGGTGCTCGCTGAAGAAGCTCTGCACGTCGGCGACCGTTGCGGGCGCGGTGAGCATCTTCACCGGGTCGATCATGCGCACAATCGTGTTGCCGGGGAACTTCTCGTTCGCGTTCTGCCACTCACGTCGCACGTGACCCCATGCCATGTCGCCGTGGCGACGATTGGCGATGCAGCGGTTCAACAAGAACGGCGCGTTCTGTGTCTTGACCTCGCCCGAGAACGCAAGGTCGATCGTGCGCTGAATCTGCGCGGCCTGCGGGAACTCGGCGAGCGCATACAGGAAGCGCAGTTGCTCTTGCGGCGTCGCAGCGTTGCGGAAGTTCGACAGGTAATGGTCGTAGTCAGCGTCGGTACCAACTGAGGCGACCGCGTTCGTCGCGCTGGCAATGAGCTCGGCGTCAACGGCGCCGGCGTTGGGACCTTGCTCGAGGATCGTGCGGCAGCGGGCTTGTGAATCGGGGTCGTTGCCAAGGACTGCCAGCGCACCGAGCAGTAACCCACGCAACTTGGCGCGCAGATCGCCTTCACCAGCCACCGGGTGCCACCCAATGTCGGTGATGACCGGGCCAACCAGCGCAGCAATTCGATGCTGCAGTGCAGTCTCGGCTTCGCCTTCCACCAACCGGGTCACGCCGCGTAGACCGATCACGATCGCCTGCCACACAGCAAGTTCGCGATCAGCGGCGAAACCTTCGGCGAAGGTGAGGAAATCGGCTGCGGCCAAGCGACCGGCGACGACCTCGTTCCACGCGTCGTCGATCAGGTTGTAGCGATCGATGATCGTCAGATTGGGCAGCGCGCGCTGCAGGCGGGCGCGCAGAACCTCGTCGTACGCGACGCGCATAAAGCCATGGCCGCCCGCGTTGACCACGACTGAGCTTTCTGCAGAAGGCAGGTCGACGCGCAGCTGCGGGCTGTCGAGCAAGACCTTCGAGTCGACGCCGTCGATGCTGAGATGCACCGGCACCACGAACACCGTCGGGTCTTCAGTGTCGCCGAACGCGAACCGCTGTTGCGCGAGCACCAAGGTGTCGCCATCGACGCGGGCAGTGATCACCGGGTAACCGGGCTGCCAAATCCAGCTGTCCATCAGCTTGCGAACAGGCGTCGCGGGATTAGCTTCTTCGATCGCATCCCACAGATCGCTTGTCTCGGTGTTGCCGTACTCGTGCTTGGACAAGTAATGACTGACGCCGGCGCGGAATTCAGCCTCGCCGAGGTACTGCTCGAGCATGCGCAGCAGCGAGCCACCCTTTTGGTAGGTGAGCACATCGAACATGCCATCGCAATCCGCCGGTGCTTCCACCGGGAACTCGACGCTGCGTGTGCTTGCCAGCGAGTCGACTTCGAACGCAGCGCTTCGTTCGAGGCTGAACGTGGTCCAACGCAACCAGTCAGGGCGGTATGCCTCGCAGCACGCAATCTCCATGAACGTCGCGAACGCCTCGTTCAGCCAGATGCCGTTCCACCACTTCATCGTCACCAGGTCGCCGAACCACATGTGCGCCACCTCGTGCGCCACAACATCGGCGAGGGTCTGCAGTTCGATTTGGGTTGCGGTGTTCGGATCGGCGAGCAAGAGACTTTCGCGGAAGGTGATGCAACCGAGGTTCTCCATTGCGCCAGCTGCGAAGTCGGGGAGCGCGAGCATGTCGCACTTCTCGGTCGGGTACGGGAGGCCGTAGTAATCCTGATACCAGGTGATTGAGTACGCGCCCACATCGAGGCCGAAGGCGGTGAGGTTGCCCTTGCCCGGCACGTGGATTATGCGCAGCGGAATCGGATTACCCGGGTCACCCTGGCGCGGCACCAGCACCGGCTCGGTGGCCGAGAGTGGGCCGACAACGAATGCGACGAGGTACGTGCTCATCGGGATCGTCTCAGCGAAACGGACTGCAACCTTCGGCGGGCCGTCGCCAGCGTGCTCGGCGCGATCAATTTCTCGTCCGTTCGAGACTGCCAACAGGTACGGCTCGATGATCAGCGTGATGTCGAACACAGCTTTGAAGTCGGGCTCGTCGAAGCAGGGGAAGGCGCGCCGACAATCTGTGGCCTGCATCTGCGTCGTTGCGATGACTTGCTCGACGCCGTCGGTGTCGAGGTACGTACTGCGATACCAGCCGTGCAACTTGTCGTTCAAGATTCCAGAGAACGTGATCTCGATTGTCGCAACGCCCTGCTCGTGCGCGGTCAAGATCTCGAGGCGCTCGGTGGGCTCGTGTAGTGCGAAGGGTACGACTTCACCGTCGACCTTCACCTCGCTGACTTCCAGCTCAATAGCGTTAAGCACGATCCGCTCGACAGCTTCATTGACGGTGGTGTCGATGATCACGTGCCCAACAAAGGTGGCGGCGGCGAGGTTGGGTTCGAGCGCCAACGTGTAGCGATGAGGTACAACGGCGCGTGGAAGGCGATACGGGTTGTCTTTCACAGATGCCGAGCGTACCCGGGCGAGACGACCACGATCGGAGCCGATTAAGCGCCCATTTGCCTTGTAGGGTTTCTCAACGTGCCTGCCACCAAGCCCGGCGTTGCCCCGCTGTACGACGTTGTGGGCATCGGTAACGCGTTAGTCGATGTCATTAGCCACGCCGACGACAAGTTCATCACGCAGCATGAACTGGCGAAGGGCTCGATGACCCTGGTCGATACCGATCGCGCGCTGTATCTGTACCGGGCGCTCGGAACTGCGATTGAGATGAGTGGCGGTTCGGCCGCAAACACCGTGACCGGCGTCGCCTCCTTTGGTGGCCGCGCCGCGTACATCGGAAAAGTGAGCGACGACGAGCTTGGTCGCGTGTTCGGACACGACATGCGCGCCGTTGGCGTGCAGTTTCGACCCGGCGGGCCCGTTGCCGACACGCCGACCGGACGTTGCATCATCGTCGTCACGCCCGATGCCGAACGAACGATGAACACTTATCTGGGCGTTTCGTCACTGCTGTGCCCACCCGACATTGATTTGCCCACGGTCGCCGCGGGCAAGGTGCTGTACATGGAGGGTTACCTCTTCGACCGGCCCCATGCGAAGGCCGCCTTCCGCCTCGCTGCGGCCACCGCCCACGAACATCACCGGCAAGTGTCGCTGACACTCAGCGACTCGTTCTGCGTCGATCGCCACCGCGACGACTTCCGTTCGTTGGTCGCCGATGAAGTCGACATCCTGTTCGGCAACAGCGACGAGCTGATGTCGCTGTACCAAGTCGACACCTTTGAAGCAGCGGTGCAAGCCGTCCAAAAGGATTGCGACTTGGCGGTGATCACGGTCGGGCCTAAGGGTTGCTACATCGTGACGCGGAACGCCGTGCTGACGGCACCCGCTGAAGACGTGAAGCAAGTGCTCGATACCACCGGCGCCGGCGATCTCTTCGCCGCTGGTTTCCTGTTCGGCTACACGCGCGACTATCCGTTGGATCACTGCGCCAAGCTCGGCGCCATCGCGGCGGCCGAGGTGATTTCGCACGTCGGCCCGCGCCCGCTTGTCGAATTGAAGTCGCTGTTGCCGTGAGCGACCCGAGCGTCGTTGCTGCGGCTTGGCTGGCCGCCGAGCCCGATGCGGACATGCGCGAGGAACTCGCCGACTTGCTGAAGGAGCCCGCCGACGAATTGCGTACAAGGTTTACCGGACGACTGCAGTTCGGTACTGCTGGCCTGCGTGGCGCAGTTGGCGCTGGCCCGCAACGCATGAATCGACTCGTCGTGCAGCAAGCGGCTGCCGGATTGGTCGATTACCTACTCGCCCACGTTCCCAACTCCGCCGAGCAGGGTGTGATCATCGGTTACGACGCGCGGCGCAAGAGCGATGTGTTCGCGCTCGACACAGCCCGTGTCTGCGCAGCGCGCGGCGTGAAGGCGATGTTGTTTCCGCACGTTGTTCCGACGCCGATGCTGGCGTGGAACGTCACCGAGGTCAACGCCGCTGCCGGCGTGATGGTGACTGCCTCGCACAATCCATCGGCCGACAACGGCTACAAGGTCTATCTCGGTACTGGTTCACAGATCGTGTCGCCAGTCGATAGCGATATTGCGGGCTTCATCGACAAGGTCGACCCCTGCTCGGTACAACTGTCGGCAGTCGACGATCCGCTGATCACGACCCTTGGCGACGATCGAGTGCAGGCGTATCTCGCCTTCGTTCCGACTACGCGCCTGCGCCCGGATGTTGGGGGGGTGCAGGTTGCCTACACCGCGATGCACGGCGTCGGCGGCGCGACGCTGTTGTCAGCGTTCGAGCGTTCAGGCTTCCCAGCACCGGCGATCGTTGCCGAGCAGCAGCAACCGGATGGCACGTTCCCTACGGTTCCGTTTCCGAATCCGGAAGAGCCGGGCGCGATGGATCTGTTGCTGGGGCGCGCGTCCGCAGTTGGCGCCCATGTTGCGCTCGCGAACGATCCTGATGCCGACCGACTTGGCGCGGCGATCCCAACCGTCGATGGCGGCTGGCGCCGACTCGGTGGCGACGAGATCGGCTGGCTACTCGCCGATCACATCTTGCGCCACACGGCGGGTGACGATCGGTTGGTGATCACGACGCTGGTCTCCTCGTCGTTGCTTTCGCGGATGGCCGCTGCGCATGGCGTCGCATGCGAGGAGACGTTCACCGGTTTCAAGTGGATCGCGCACACCGTGCTGGCGAATCCGTCGCGCCGTTTCATCTTCGGCTACGAGCAAGCACTTGGCTATTTGGTCTGTGGCCAGCCGCTCGACAAGGACGGAATCACCGCGGCAGTGATGATGGCCGAGATCGCCGGACTTGCCGCCGCCGAAGGCGTGACGCTGCAAGATCGACTCGATGCCATCGCCGCGACATACGGGCGCCACATCATGGCCGACCGTTCGGTGCACATGCCGCCAGCCGATGGTGCAGCAGCCGTCGCGCGTCTGCGCGCCGCCCCGCCAACGAGAGTCGGCGACAGCGACGTGACGTCTACGCAGTGGTTCGACGAGGCGGGCTTGTTGCGCTTGGAGCTGGGCGTGAACATGCGCGTGCAAGTGCGCCCCAGCGGCACCGAACCAAAGGTCAAGCTCTACGGCGAAGGAATCGGAATCGACCCGAAGCCGTATCTAGATGCGCTAGCCAAACTGCTCGTTTAGCCGCTGCAGGTTGGGCGCGATTCAGTGCCAGTAGCGACCCAATCCGCGCCCACGGGCGCGCTTCAATGGGCGGATTCAATTGGTGTGCGCAACGGAGCCTTGGTGAGTCGATGATGTCTGTCGACTTGTGGAGGTGTTGCTGGTGGTTGAGCGGTTGGGTGCTGATGTTGTTGGTCAGGTGATGCGGCTGGTCGCGCAGGGTCTGTCGTATCGGGAGATTGCCCGCAGAGTTGGGTGTTCCGCGCATGGGGTGGTGAACGTGTTCATGCGTGAACGAGCCGCTGTTGCGTTGCCATGGTCGCCGGGGCCGGGTCGTTTGTCGGTTGCCGAACGCGAAGAGATCCGGATGCGGCTGGTGGCGGGATGGTCGTTGACGCGGATCGCTCGCCTGTTGGGGCGGTCGGTGTCGACGGTGTCTCGCGAGGTGAAAGCCAATGGTGGCCGTGACGAGTATCGGGCTTACGTGGCGCACGCCCGCGCCAGCCGGCAAGCGAGGCGGCCCAAAACCCCGAAGCTGACGAATCCACGGTTGGTGTGCTTGGTGACGACCTGGCTGGTGGAGCTGTGGTCGCCAGAAGAGATCGCTGGCCGGTTGCGACTCGAGTTTCCTGATGATCCGATGATGCAGGTGAGTCACGAAACGATCTATCAGTCGCTGTTCGTTCAAGGACGGGGTGAACTACGCCGTGAGCTGCATCGTTGTCTGCGTTCGGGGCGTGCTCAACGTCGACTACGCCATGGTGGCGGCGGTGTGAGCGGGCAGATTCCTGAGATGGTGATGATCTCCGAGCGGCCCGCCGACGCCAGCGATCGGGCGGTGCCGGGCCACTGGGAAGGCGATCTGATCATGGGTGCCAACAACCGTTCCGCGGTCGGCACGCTGGTCGAGCGCTCCACCCGTTTCGTGTTGCTCTTGCATCTTGCGAACGGCAAGACCGCCCACGACGTCAACACTGCGATGGCCGCCGCAATCGGCACGCTGCCGGCTGCGCTGATGCGATCGATCACCTGGGACCAAGGCAAAGAGTTGGCAGCACACGCCCAGTTCAAAATCGATACTGGTGTGCAGATCTACTTCTGCGATCCGCATTCGCCCTGGCAGCGCGGCACCAACGAGAACACCAACGGACTCTTGCGCCAATACATGCCCAAAGGAACCAACCTCGACGTTCATTCCGAACAAGACCTGGCCCGCATCGCAGCCAGCCTCAACAACCGACCACGCAAAACCCTCGGCTACATGACACCATCAGAGAAACTCGCCGAGCTCGTTGCACTCACCGCTTGAATCCGCCCACTGTTTCGCGCCCAACCTGCGACCGCCCGCTCTGTCGGTTAGGTGGCGGCGATCAGCATTGCTCTGATGCCGAGGCCCATCACGAAGATGCTGCCGAATCCGTAGAGCAGGTACAGGCGGTGCTTCAACTGGAAGCGGTAGCTGTAGATGATCGCGATCGCGATGATCGCAACGAAGCCGTAGAACGCGTGGAACTCGGGCAGCGGCACCTTCTCGCGGCCGACGAGCAGTGCGCCGAGTACGACCTGAATGAACACAGTGACCTCGGCGAACCCGATGTACCACCACAACGCACGCGTGCGCAGTGAGTGCACGCGATGCGCGGCCAACGCCCACAGACCAGCGAGCCCGTTGCCGATGATGACCACCCACGCCCAGCCTTCATGAAGGGCGCGCGTGGTCGTCAGGCTGCTTGCAAACATGTTCGGCAATCTACTCGCCGCAACCGAATCCACCCACGAAGGTCGTGATCGTGTCGCTGCCCGTGGCGCCGGTGAGAAACCCTGTCAGACCGTCGAGGATGTGGAACGACGAGCCACCAAATTCCTCATCGCTGCTGACCTGCGCGTCGGGGTAAACGGCCAACAAGTCGTCGAGTGTGTCGCCGACGGTGACGCCACCAGCCAAGCTGAGGCCGAACGGGTTGATGAACTCTCCCGCTGCGGGTCCGTAGGTGTACGACGCGAAGTGTCGCAAGCCCGATGCCGCCGAGGACTGATCGGTGAAGAACAGGGAGAGATCGCCCCACCAGACGACACGAATCTCGGTACCGGGACAAGCTGCCCCCGTGGACGCCGGGTTGACCCATCCCGTGTCGTTGGTGGGCGCTCCGAGAATCGACTCGACGTATGCGATGACGCCAGTCGACTCTGCGCCGAACGATTCGTCGCCCAAACCCTCGGCCGACAAGTCGAGGCCGCGCACAGCAGGAATCGTTGAGGTGGTACTCGTTGTCGACGACTCGACAGTGGTCGACGGCGATGTCGTTGCTGGCGATGGCGTCGTAGGCGTCGGAACAGCCGAGGTCGTGGTGACCACAGAGCTCGATGTGTTGCCGCCGCTGATCGTGCTGTCGGTGCACGACACGAGCAACGAACCAACAAGTGCAGAACCGAACAGGACGCGCCGAACTCTCATGTGCGAAGTCTGCCAGCGTTAGTGCCGTTCAGCGGATCAGGGTGTCCGCTTCTTCACCGGTTTCAACCAACTGAAACACTCCGCCGTCACCATGTTTCTTAACGACATAGTCCACAATCGTCACCGAACAGTTATCAAGACTACGCAACAGCAGACGATCGTCGCCGAGCATCGCTCCAATCGCGGCGTTGATTGCAATGAAGTGACTCGTCACGACGGTGTCGACGCCGGCGGTTGCGATGTTGGTCAGTGTTGTCATCACTCCGTCACGAAACGCGACGTAGCGCTCGCCGAGTTGCGTCCACGTCCCGGCCATCGCGACGCGCAACCATTCGGTTCGTTCGGTCATCGGAACTCCCTCGGGCGAGGGAATCTCGGCGACGCCTGGCTCGATCCGCGGCGCGACGTTCCACTGTGCTGCCAATGCCGCCGCCGTCTGCTGGCACCGCAGCAACGGGCTGGTCACCACGTTCAACGGGCCAAGGGGCGCTAGTCGCGCCGCCATCGCCGATGCCTGCTCTCGGCCAAGGGCGTCGAGCCCAGGGTCGGGGTCGCTGTCCCATCCGGCTGCGGCACGCCCGTGACGCACCAGATACAGCCGGGTCATTCGAACAGCCAGCCCTCACGCAACCCGTGGTCGGCTCCCTTGCGCGTGAACCACTCGGTGCCGAACGCCATCGCGAAGGCTTCGTCGGGCATCGACATAAAGAATCCGGCATCAGTGACCTGGCTCTTGTGGCACGAGATCGAGGCCCGCTTATGCGCGATGAACGGGGCGACGTCGACCGCATGCGTCAGTTCAATCTCGGGAGTTCCAAACGGATTGCCGTCGTCGGCCGGACTATCCGGGTCCCAGTCCTCGCCGTCTGGGCCTGTGGCTTGGCCCTCCTCGCGCGCTATGGCAAAGAAGCGCTTCATCGCATCGCGATTCATCGTCGCCTCGAAGACACGCGGTGTACCTGCGAGTTCGGCAGCGCGATGACCAACCGCGTGCACCTTGATGTGGTCTGGGTGGCCGTAGTTGCCGTGCCAGTCGTAGGTCGTGAGCACGTCGGCGTTTTCGGCTCGCAGAATCTTGGCCAAGCGCTCGGCAGCTTCTTCGAGCGGCGCCTGCCAAAACGACTCCGGGTCTTCGTTCTGCTTCCACCCGGTCATGCCGCTGTCTTTGTAACCAAGCCACACCAGACGATGGGCCCCAAGGGCTGCGGCCGAGCGTTCTGATTCCGTGCGTCGACGATCGAACAAAGTCTCGCCGTCGGCCAGATCTTCGGGGACTTCGCCGTAGTCGCCATTCGTTGCGACAACCAGCACGACACGATGGCCCTCGGCGACGGCGCGCGCCATGCTGCCGCCCGTCGTCATACTTTCGTCGTCGGGGTGCGCGTGAAAACAAACAAGCGTGCCCATCAGTGATTCCCCTTTGAAGTATCGGCCGTTTCGATCGCGGCGACTGCCCCGGCAGCGATCAGTTCCTCAATGCGCTCGTTCGTGAAGCCGAAGTCAGCCAACACCTCACGGCTGTGTTGGCCCGGGTGCGCGGGTGGCGAATCAATGCGCGCCGCCGTGCGCGAGAACCGCGGTGCCGGCGCCGGTTGCTGAACGCCCGCCACGTTGACGAAGGTGCTGCGTGCAACGTTGTGCGGGTGCGCAGCGGCTTCGGTCATCGTCAGCACCGGGGCAAAGCAGACGTCGGTTTGTTCCATTTCGGTGCACCATTCGTCGCGAGTTCGAGTCCGGATTACTTCCGCGAGCCGTTCCTTCAAACGCGGCCACTGCTCCTTGTTCATCTGCTGCGCAAATTCGGGATCGTTGTCGAGCCCAGTTCGGCGCAATAGCTCGGCGTAGAACTGCGGCTCGATCGACCCGATGGACACGTAATTGCCGTCGGAACACTCGTAGACGTCGTAGAAGTGCGCACCGGTATCGAGCAGGTTGGTGCCGCGATGGTTCTCGTCGAAGAACCCGACCTTGCGGAATGACCAGAACATGCTCATCAACGCCGCTGCACCGTCGACCATGGCTGTATCGACGATCTGGCCCTTGCCGCTGCGTTGCGTCTCGAGCAACGCGCACACCATCCCGAACGCCAAGAACATTCCACCGCCGCCGAAATCGCCAACCATGTTGAGCGGTGGGACTGGCCCTTCGCCCGCGCGACCGAAGTGCGCGAGAGCGCCTGCGAGCGCGATGTAGTTGATGTCGTGACCGGCGGCATTCGCGTAAGGCCCTTCCTGGCCCCACCCGGTCATGCGGCCGAACACGAGCCTGGGATTGCGTGCGAGGCAAACGTCGGGGCCGATGCCCAACCGCTCCATCACGCCCGGGCGAAAACCTTCGATAAGCCCATCGGACTTTTCGATCAGCTCGAGCAAGGTTGCGATGCCGTCAGCGTGTTTCAGGTCGAGCGCGATGTTGCGGCGGCCACGCTGCAGGATGTCCCAGTGCGGTGTGTCGGGGACCGGGCTACGAACCGATTGCGCGCGCTCGACGCGGATGACTTCGGCACCCATGTCGGCGAGCATCATCCCCGCGAATGGTGCCGGCCCGATGCCTGCAAGTTCGATAATGCGATAACCGCTCAGCGGACCGGAACCTGGCGTCATCGGTTTGCGAGCATTGGCTCGTGAGCTACCGACGTGTGCGTCACGATCGCGCTCACGAGCATCGGCCACAGCGGCTCGGGCATGTCGTGGCCCATGTCGGCGAGATAGAGCAGGTGCGCACCGGGGATCAGTTCGGCGGTAAGGAAGCCACCGCTCGGCGTGATCAGGGTGTCGTCGCGTCCGTGGATCACCAGCGTGGGAACGTCGAGGTTCTTCAACGCCTCGGTGCGACGGCCACTGCCGTACATCGCCGCGACCTGGCGCGGACCGCCCTCTGGGTAGAACGAGCGGTCGAACTCGCGCGCCGCGAGTTCACGCAAGCGCTCGAGGTTGCCGTACTTCTTGGACTGCCACACCATCCAGCGCGACGCCGACTCGATGTAATCCTCGCGCGTGGTCGGCGGCGGGCTGAATATGGCCATCGCTGCTTCTGGAGTCGGCTGACCTGCTTCCGTGTCGCCGGGCTGGCTCATCCACGACGTCAGTGTGAGCACGCGTTGCGGATGCTCGACTGCGACGACTTGTGCGATCATCCCGCCCAACGACGCGCCAACGATGTGCGCCTTGTCGATGCCGAGGTAATCGAGCAGACCGACAGCATCGGCTGCCATATCCGACAACGTGTAGGGCAACGGCGGCGGCGGTTGATCGGCAAACGCGGCCGCCATCGCACCGGCGAGATCGGGCACCTGCCCATCGAGTTTGGTCGACAGACCGACATCGCGGTTGTCGAAGCGGATCACGAAGCGACCTGCTTCGGCGAACTGTTCGCACAGCCTTTCGTCCCACGCCGTCATCTGAGCGGTAAGGCCCATGATCAGCAGTAGAGCAGGGTCAGACGACGATCCGAAGGTGTCGTATTCCAGTTCCATTCCGGTTGCAACAAGAGCGCGGGGCATTCGCGCAGACTACCTTGACCCGGTGACACTTTTTGGGGCGCACGTTGGGTTGCAGCACACAACTGCCGACGAATTGCGTGGCGTTTGGCGCCACATCGAAGATCTTGGCTTCGGATGGATCAGCGTGTGGGACCACTTCTACGGCGCCACCGGCAAGCCCGACGATGCCGCCTGCCTTGAGGCCGTGGCCATGCACGCCGCCCTGGCGTGCAGCACGACGAAGGTGCGCTGCGGTTCGCTGGTCTATTCCATCGGCTATCGCCACCCTGCCGTGCTGGCGAAAGCCATCACCGCCATCGACCAACTCAGCGGCGGTCGCGCCGAGATGGGCATTGGTTCGGGCTGGGCACAGGTCGAGTACAACGCGTTCGGAATCCCGTTTCCTTCGGCGAAGGTCCGCCTCGACCAGATGGAGGAAGGCATCCAGTGCCTACGCGGCTTGTTGCACAACGACGTCACCGACTTTGACGGCGAACACTTCAACCTGATCAACGCGCGCAACGAGCCGCGCCCCGTTCAGCAGCACCTACCGATTTGGGTCGGTGGCGGTGGCGAGAAGCGCACGCTGAAGATCGCGGCCCGCCACGCCGACGGCTGGAATGTGCCGTTCATCGCCCCCGATCAGTTCGCACACAAGAACGCCGTGCTCAACGAGCACTGCGACACCGTGGGCCGCGACCCGAAGGCGATCAAGCGTGCGATCAACGTCGGCCTCGCTTTCACCGAGGAAAGCCTGCAGCAGCAGTTCGGCAAGATCGCCGACTTCGTGCGACCAGGGGTACTTACCGGCAACGACGACCAAATCATGGAAGCGATCGGCAAGTACGTCGAGGCTGGCGCCGACCAGGTCAACATTGCGTTGCGCGCACCGTTCGACTTGGACGCACTGCAACGACTGAGCGAAATGCTGCAGCTGAGCTGACCTCATGAATCGACGCGCCGTAGCTCCGGGTCGCGTCAACCTGATCGGCGATCACACTGATTACACCGGCGGCTTGGTGCTGCCGATGGCGATCGACCGCTACACCGAGATCCGCGGTGTCGTCACCGGCAACCGCGTGCAGTTGATTTCGACTGATGAATCCGAGCCTGTTGATCTGCCGTTGCGCATCGATCGGCCGAGCGATGCGACACCCGCGTGGGCGAAGTACGTCGCCGGCGTCATCGCCGAGACGGAGCCACACATCGGCTTGCACGGCAGCATTGAGACGACGATCCCCATCGGCGCAGGTCTGTCCAGCAGCGCCGCGCTGGAAGTAGCCGTCGCGTTGGCACTCGGCTTTGTCGGTTCGCCGCTCGAGCTAGCGCAGTTGTGTCAGCGCGCCGAGAACCGAGCCACCGGTCTACCGAGCGGCATCATGGATCAATTAGCCATTGCCGCCGGCGTCGCGGACCACGCGTTGTTGATCGACTGCACCAAGCTCACGGTCACTCCAGTTGCACTGCCGGCCAACGTCGAGATCGTCGTACAGTTCATCGCACATCGCAGACTGGTCGGCAGCCCATACGCCGACCGCGTTGCCGAGTGTTCGGCCGCCGAGCGTTTAATCGGCCCGCTACGCGAGGCAACCGCCATCCAGGCGCGCTCCATTAAGGATCCCGTCATCCGGGCTCGGGCGCTGCACGTGATCGGCGAGAACGAACGCGTGCTGCAGTTCGTCGCGGCAATTGCTGCGCGCAGCATCGGTGATGCTGGCGAGTTGATGAACGCCAGTCACAACAGCCTGCGCGACCTGTACGAAACCTCGACACCGGCGATGGACGCAGCGGTAGCAACGCTGACGCACACACCCGGCGTATATGGCGCACGTATGACGGGCGGCGGCTTCGGCGGTTGCGTTGTCGCCCTTGCCCAACCGGGTGCCGTCAGCGATGGCTGGGTTGTTCGCGCCGTCGACGGTGCCGCCGCGTTCGATGAAGACCAACCGCAACAGGAAGAATGACGCCATGGACGTTCAACAGTTATGTGACGGGCTGTACTTCGCAGAAGGGCCGCGCTGGCACGGTGGCAAGCTGTGGTTCAGCGACTTCTACGACCAAGCGGTCAAGACAGTCGATGCCGATGGGCAGGTGCGAACCATGCTCACGGTTGCCGAACATCCGAGCGGGCTCGGCTGGCTACCCGACGGTCGCCTGCTCGTCGTCTCGATGCGCGATCGTCGCGTGCTTCGCTTGGAGGACGACGAGTTAGTCGAGCACGCCGACCTCTCCGGCATCGCCGAGTTCTACTGCAACGACATGGTGGTCGACGCGAGCGGCCGCGCATACGTCGGCAACTTCGGGTTCGATCTCCACGCTGCGGCGCGCTCGGATGACTTCATCGGCGCGTTGAAGGCGTACAAAGGCGCCACGTTGGCCCGCGTCGACCCTGATGGCAGCGTGCACGTCGCGGCGACCGCTCTCCGCTTCCCAAACGGAACAGTGATCACCCCCGACGGCAAGACATTGATCATCGCTGAAACTCTCGCTGCCCGACTCACCGCGTTCGACGTGCACAGCGATGGCTCATTACACAATCAACGCGAGTGGGCACCGCTTCCGGGAGTTTCGCCCGATGGCATCTGTCTCGACGCTGACGGCGCAGTTTGGGTAGCGGACGCTCGTGCACCCCATTGCATTCGCGTGAGCGAGGGCGGAGAGGTCCTAGCCGAAGTAGCGACCGACCAGCATGTGTACGCGTGCATGTTGGGCGGCGACGACGGCAAGACCCTGTTCATGCTCGTTGCGGACGATTCGATGCCCGATGTCGTCAGCGCCAAGCGAACGGGCAGAATTCTGACCACTCGCGTTTCAGTCGGGCACGCCGGCCTGCCGTAACGCAACCAGCTGCAACGGCCTCAGTCGAGCAGCTTGCGCTTCTGCGAATCGAATTCGGCTTGCGTGAGGGTGCCGCGCTGCAGCATGCCTTCCAGGCGCTCGAGTTGTTCGGCCGTGTCGCCACCGCGCGACGACTCGCGCGCCGGGCCGCGACCGCGGGCGATCTCGACTTGTGCGTGCAGCAGGTTCTGCACCTTCTCGGGATTGCGAATGTCGGTGAAGCGCTGCTGCCCGTCTTCGCCACCAGACTCGATCAGCAGGTCGCCGGCGCCAAGAATGCGCTCGAAGATGCTCTGGTTGAAGTTGACGTTGTTGACGCGGTCGAGCGGAATCTCGATGCCGCTCTTGGCGAACACACCCTGTCGAAAGATCAGGCGCTGCGATGTCATCACGAAGTTGGTCGTGATCCACTTCAAGTAGCGACCGACGACCCACAAGGCGGTCAGGATCAACAAGGCGATCAGAGCCAAGCGAAGAACATCGCCGGCCTTGCCGTCAGGCCCTTTGGCAGCGTGCAGAATTCCGAGGACGATCACCGCGACCAAGGCGCCCACCGGCTCGGCGAAGTACCACCAGTGCGGGTGCATGTCGAGGGCCATGGTCTCATTGGAATTGAGGTTCTTCTTCGGGTACGGCATGCGGGCCACTGTAGTCCGGCGGCGCTGCGCCGGACCACAGAGCAGTGCAACACCCACCCTCTATCGTGTGCCCGATGAGCCCCGACCCTGTGCTGTTCGGCCTCGACGCCGAACAGCGCGAGGCAGTCGTCAACACTGCTGCACCGCTGGCGATCGTGGCCGCTGCCGGCTCCGGCAAGA
This sequence comes from Actinomycetota bacterium, assembly GCA_043786755.1. GTDB lineage: Bacteria > Actinomycetota > Acidimicrobiia > Acidimicrobiales > Ilumatobacteraceae > UBA668. The sequence continues at coordinate 5,009 of JAYVVU010000243.1, read as the reverse complement.
CGACCGTGCTGACACGTCGCATCGCCTACCGCGTAGCGAACGGCACAGCCCAGGCGCGCCACGTGTTGGCACTCACCTTCACACGCGACGCGGCAGCAGAACTGAAGCGTCGCCTGCGCCGGCTCGAGCTTCGCGAACCGATCGAAGCCGCCACCTTTCACGGCATGGCGCTTCGGCTCTTGCGCGATCGCGCTGTGGCTGCGCACCAGTCGCCGCCGCAGGTTGCCAACGACCGCATCCGCCTCGCGCGCGAGGTGCTAACCGAGTTGAAGCTCAAAGTCGAGCCGTACCTTGCCCTCGCCGATCTCGATTGGGCGCGCGCTCGCATGGTGGCGGCCGACGGCTACGAGGCCGCAAGTCGCCTGGCTCGCCGCCGCAGTGCGCTCCCCACCGCGCACTACACCGAGTTCGTCGAGGCTTACGAGCGGCTGAAGCGCCGTCGCGGCGTCATCGACTTCGACGATCTGCTGGCGCAGACGCTGCACTCGTTGCGCACAGACCCGGCGTGGGCAGAGGGCGTGCGTTGGCGTTACCGCCATCTATTCGTCGACGAGGCGCAAGACCTCAACCCTTTGCAACACGCGGTGCTGGAAGGCATTCGTGGTGGCAGAGCCGACATCTGTTTGGTTGGCGATCCGCGCCAAGCGATCTACGGCTGGAACGGCGCCGACCCAAGCACGTTGGCCGACGTTGAGATGCACTACCCGCGCGTCACGGTGCTGAAGCTCAGTTCGAACTATCGCTGCTCGCCACAGGTGCTGCGCGCCGGAGCAGCCGCCCTCGAGGCCAGCGGGCAGCACGACTCGTCGCACAGCGAGTTGCCAAGCGGCCCGGCGGTGCGCGTGCAGACCTACCTCGATGAACGCGACGAGGCAGACGCCATTGCCCGCCACGTGCGTGCGCTGATGCATCAGCGCCGCGGGCGCGAACTCGCAGTGCTGGCTCGCACCAACGATCAACTCACGGTCTTGCAAGTAGCATTCGACAAGCACGGCATCGAAACTGAGCGCAGCGTCGGCAAGTCCCCGCTCGAGACCGTCTTGCGCACCGCGTACCGCTGCACTACGCGCGAGCTATTAGCGAAGTGGGTCGAGACCGCTCACGCAGACATGGACGAAGTCACTCGTCGAGTGGCGACCGAAGCCGACCGTTTCCTTGCGTCTGGCGAAGCCGGCACGTTCCGCACATGGGTCGAGGCACGCTCCGCATTCGACGACCTTGAACCAACTCACGACGGCGACGCCGTCGCGCTCATCACCTTCCACGCAGCCAAGGGTCGCGAGTGGCACGGCGTGGTCATCAGCGGGGCAGAGGAAGGTTTGGTCCCGCACGGCTCCGCGCTGTCGGCATTGCAGTTGGCCGAGGAAGCCCGACTGTTCTACGTCGCCATCACGCGCGCTGCGCACGATCTGCTGATCACTCATTGCGCGACGCGGCAGCGCAAGGCGGCGACTCCCAGTCGTTGGCTGCAGGCCGTAGTCGACACCGGCACGATCGACGAGCCCGTAGCACCACCACCGCGCGAGCGCCGAGGTGCCGATCCACTTGAACCGTTTCGCGTGTGGCGAGCAGCGATTGCTCGCGTTGGCGGCCAAAGCGAACTCGCCGTCTGCAGCGATCGCGTCTTGCGTCGACTCGCCGAATCACCACCCGCCGATACGCGCGAGCTCGCGACACGACTCGGAATCTCCGAGACTGCCGCGGCAGCGTTGCGACCACTACCCCAGTTGGCGGCTCAGGCCCAGCTAGTTCAGACCAGGTCGACGACTACAGGTGCGTGATCGCTCGGCAACTGCCCCTTGCGGGCATTGCGATCGATCACCGCGAACTCGCAGCGCTTGGCGACGTCGGCAGTTCCGAGCACTAGGTCGATGCGCAGCCCGCGGCCCTGGTGGAAGTCGCCGGCGCGATAGTCCCACCAGCTGTACAAATTCGCTTCCGAGTGGTGTTTGCGGAACAGGTCGACCATTCCCCAATCACACAATGCCTGCAACTCGGCGCGTTCGGCTGGACTGACGTGCGTCGCGCCAACGAACTTGGCCGGGTCGTACACATCGATGTCTGTGGGCGCGATATTGAAATCGCCGGTCACGATCACTTGCTCGTTCGATTTGCTGAGCGTGGCGACATGGCTGCGCAGTTGCGCGAGCCAGCGCAACTTGTATTGGTAGTGATCGTCGTCGAGCGAGCGGCCATTGGGCACATACACGCAACTGACACGCACGCCGCCACATAGCGCGGTGATTATGCGCGCGTCGGGGTCGGGGTCGCCTTCGCCCGCAAAGTTCGTGACGACATCGCTGAGACCGACACGCGACAGAATCGCAACGCCATTCCACTGCCCTTGCCCGTAGTGCGCCGCTTCGTAGCCGAGCGCGGCAAACGTCAGCGCCGGAAAAGCATCGTCGGAGAGTTTGGTCTCCTGTATGCACAACACATCCGGCTGCACATCAGCGAGCCACTCCTCGACACGCGGCAAACGAACCTTCAGTGAGTTGACGTTCCAGGTGGCTAAGCGCACGGCGTGGACCGTAGCCAATCACTCAGGCGTACGGCGACGGCGCAGACCCAATTTCGAGAGTGCGCCAGGAGATTTCTTCGCTGCCGACTCTGCAGGTGACGTCGTGACTGCCGGCTTCGCTCCCGCTGGCTTAGCCGGCTTGGCAGCTGACTTTGCTTTTGTCGTCGACTTCTCGGCGACGACCGTTTTCGCAGCTGCAGCCTTCACTGGCGCAGGCGCGGCTTTCTTTGTTGGTCGTGCTGCTTTCTTCGCTGCGGGCTTCGTCGCCTTCTTAGCGACCGCCTTCTTCACCGCTTTCGCAGGCTTCGCCTTCACTTCCTCGACAACCACCGGCGCGGAGCTGAGACCAGGAATGGCGAGATCGACGCTGCGTTTGGCCGGTCGGAAACTGTCGACGACCAACGTGACTGACTCGCCGACCTTCATGAACTCGCGCGCACTGCGCGGCGGCGGATCGGCCATCAATCGCAGCGGCACGTAGCCGACGACGGCATCGATGCGCACGTACGCGCCATGTGACGAGTAGTGATCGACGATCGCGTTGACGCTGGTGCCGACGGGATGCCGTTCCACGAACGTGAGGAACGAGAGCAAGTCGTTGGTCGTCGACTTCGCATCGGCGTCGGTTGCGTCCGGCTTGGGTGCGGCCTTCGCTCCCCGCCTACCGGTCGACTTCTCGGCCGAAGTAGCGGACTTCGCTCGCGACCTCGCTGTTGCCGGTCCGGGCGGCGGACCCTTCGGCACCGGCATCGGCTGACTCGCTTCCGGACTTCCCATGCGGACGGTCGTCGGAGACGTTGCTTTACCGCCAGCAGCTTTGCGCTTTCCGTCAGCGACGCTCTTGCGACTGAGCGGGCCACGCACGGGCAGGCGGTTGACGAAGACCCAGCCGATGTGCGGCACGGGCTTGCCGCCGACCAAGCGGCCTTCATCGAATAGCCACGGGTATTGACCGTGGAACTCTTGATAACTGTCGTTGGAGATAATCGTCGCGTGCACCTTGTCGGCGATGCTGAGCACGAACGCGTCGCCGCGACCGATCGCACCAGCAGGGGGTGCGACAAGTTCGTTGTTGCTGACGCCCTCGTCGAACTCGGCAACTTCCTTCGGAGAGATGCGATGACCGAATGTCGCGTCAACCACCACGGTGATCAATGCATCGGGGTGCTCGGCCATGTACGCCAGCACCGCATCGTTGAGCTGCGCGAGGCTCGGTTGAGTACGGCCTTCCGTCGCAAGGTTCGAACCATCGACGACGACATGTTGTGGCATAGCCCGGTCAGCCTACGATGCGCCGGTGAAGAAAGCCGTCCTATGGGATTTCGGAGGTGTCATTCTCTCCAGCCCGTTCGAGGCCTTCAATCACTACGAGGCCGATCACGGGTTGCCGCGGGACTTCGTGCGTTCGGTGAACGCGACGAATCCGCACGACAACGCGTGGGCGAAGTTGGAACGAGGCGAGATCAGCGCCGCCGAGTTCGATCAACAGTTCGCCGATGAAGCGGCCGCGCTCGGCCACAGAGTTCCCGGTGGCGACATCCTGGCGCTGCTGTCTGGAGAGATTCGGCCCGAGATGGTTGCGCTGCTCGATCGTGTGAAGGCTGCCGGATACAAGGTTGCCTGCCTGACCAACAACGTGGTCGGGTCCGAATCAGCCGCCGGCAAGACAACAGAACGCGCGGTCGCACTAGCCGCAGTGATGGCCCGCTTCGACGACATCGTCGAGAGCAGCAAGGTCGGTGTGCGTAAACCCGAGAAGCGTTTCTACGAGATCGCGTGCGAACGTCTCGGGGTCGAACCCGACGAGTGCGTCTTTCTCGACGACCTCGGCATCAACCTCAAACCAGCCGCACAAATGGGCATGGTCACGATCAAAGTCACGTCCGCGCAACAGGCCATCAGCGAACTCACCGAAATCCTGTGGCCCGCACGCGACAACAGCTAGCGACTACAGGTCGCGGAAGGTTTCGTCCATCATCTCGGCGAGTTCGTGATCGTGAATCGCCTTGGTGCCGGTGGCAGGACTGCCACTACCGATGCGACTAACCAGGCGAGGAGCCGGGGCGCCCTCGCGCACGCGGTGGAACCGAGCTTCGACGAAGTGCCACGGACCCATGTTGTCGGGCTCTTCTTGTAGCCAGACAACCTCTTGCGCGTTCGGATAGCGATCGAGTGCCGCACGCATCTGCTCGGCAGGGAACGGATACAACTGCTCGACGCGCACGATTGCGGCGGCCGCGCCACGCTTGTCGCGCGCGGCCATTGCATCCCATACGACCTTGCCGCTGCAGAACACAACGCGTCGCACGGCGGTCGGATCGGCGACGAACGGATCGTCGAGCACTTCTTGGAACGAGCCCGCCGTCAAATCTTCGATCTTGGAACGACTCTCCTTCATGCGCAGCGGTGCCTTCGGTGTGAACAGCACCAACGGCTTGCGTACCTCGCGCTTCACCTGTCGGCGCAACAGATGGAAGTACTGCGCCGC
>JAYVVU010000242.1:0-3910 GCA_043786755.1 Actinomycetota bacterium | reverse complement strand
CGACACCAAACCCCGCCAAGCGCCTCGCGTAGCATCCTGACCGTCACCGATGTTCCGCGACATGAGTGTCACCCATGTACCGCGACAGAGACACTCTCAATATCGACTCTAAGACGCACCCTTGGGCGCGGGGGTGTCACGTATTGCAGATTGCCGTCCGCTGTCAGGCCGACTAAGGCCACCTGCCCCGGTGGCGCTAGCGCCGGCGGAGCTGGATACCCGACAGACCGTCGAGCCGATCGGCCTCGGCGCGCCCTTCGTCTGGGTCGATGTCCAACACGACCTGTAGGAACGCCCAGATAGCTGCGATCTGCACTGCGAGGAGCTCGCGCCAAGTCCGTCCACCGACGGGCTTTGATCCAAGCGCGGTGAACTCGAGGTACTCGCGCACCATCTGCGGTATATCGGGCACCTGCCCCGCCAGCTCCGCATACAGCGCGATGTCGCTGCTGGCCTGATGCCCGGCACCGGCGAGGTCGAGGCGCCACACCGGGCGACCGCGCAGCAGCGCCCACGGGCGCTCGGCATCGACCTCTGGTGGGGTCGTCTCATCGTTCACCGACACAATCATCAAGGTCGGTTGCATGATGCGACCTAGGAGACCGTCGCTCATCGTGCGCGTATAGGACTGCAGTCCGACAACGGCACGAACCCGATCGTGCGCCGCGACTCCCCTGCTTCCAGCCGCAGTCGCAAAGGCGGTGTACGCGCCGTACGAATGGCCGGCGAGCACGATGCGGTCGTGGTCGATGGCGTTGAGCACATCGACGGGCACGGCCGGATCGCCGTTCAATAATGCGTGCAGCACAAAGTGCGCGTCGGCGACTCGGTTGATCTCATTCGTACGATCGTCGTCGTTGCTGCCAAGCAACCAATCGACGAGCGCATCGCCCGGGTGATCGGCTGAGACCACTACTACGCCACGCGCGGCTAATGCCTCGCAGAGATACGCGTACGAGATGCGCATTCCAGTTCGCCCGTGGGAGAACAGTACGAGCGGGAATTTGCCAGCTCGCGCCGGAGGCTCGTGCTGTGCATGTGCGGCCGTGTAGGCGATACCAGGGAGCAACTCGTAGGTACTGCGTTCCGCCGCGCTCGCAACAGCGGGATACCACAGATCGACGCCGAGCAGGCGGCCACTGCGTGTTCCGTCGGTGAGTTGAATAGAGCGCCGACCAACAGGGTGATGCGGCGTTTCGATCGGATGGCCAGCGGTGAGCGGAGTCATCAGTTCCAGTGTCGCAGCCAGCGAGCGTGCTCGCCATGCTCGCTCGCTAGTTCTGCAAAGGCGGCGCGCAGTTTGGCAAGTACCTGCAATTGCGCCGGGTCGTCGATCGCAACCATTGTGTTCTTCAGGTTGTTCAACATGCGCAGCAGGATCGAGCGCGTGTGCGTTGGCTGCACGAGTCGGCGATCGAGCGCAGTCATTCCTGTGATGCGTTGCCATGCGGGCTCGAGTTCGTCGGGCGTGTAGCGACCGCCGCCGTGAAACGGGTCGGCGTACTCGCCCTCGCAGACGACGAGGAAGTGGCCCGGCAAGCCGACTCCTCCGATCGGCACGCCCAATCGGCGACCGACTTCGATCGCGCAGATGCACAACGTGATGGGAATACCGACACCGCGTTCGAGCACACGATGCAGATACGAATTGCGGGGATCGCCGTAATCGGCCGTGTTGCCACGCAGGCGGCCAGAGGCGAACAACGTCGCAAGAATCGACTCGAAGGTTGGAGTGCATGTCTCCGCGAGATGGTCGAGCTCGAGCAGCACCTGATCGACGTCGGCAGTGCCATCGAAGGATGCGCCGATCAAGGCTGCCATCAGGTCGAGGTGCATCGGCGGCGCGGGTCGATTGACCAGTTCCACAAAGCGCTCGGCGGGGTCCATGCCGTGAAGGTACCGGTACATTCGTTGAGATGGACGCGCGACCGCCCGACGAAGTCACTGATAGTGAAACGGCAGGTCGGTTGCGCCAGTTGCGCGAGACGCTGGAAGCGATCGTCGCTGACCGCGACCTGTTGCAAGCGCTGCCTCTAGAAGAGCGCACCGCGTTACTCACTGCGGCCGGCGCCGTGTTCCAGCCCGACATTGAAGTGCGCCGTCAGCGGGCGAAACAGAAGCTGAAGCACGACCGCTCAACGCGGATCAATCGCGACGAGGCGGTGCGCAATCAGACCGCTATCCGCACGCTGCGCAGCAAGGACGTCTACGTCTCGCCCAACGTATTTGCGCCGTTGGAGCCCACCGACGATCTCGACCCACGAGCCGTTGACCTAACGGTTGAGCAACCACTGCATTGCTATGTCTGCAAACAGAAGTACACGTCGGTGCACCCGTTCTACGACCAGATGTGTCAAACGTGCGGCGACTTCAACCAGTTCAAGCGCACTGAGACGACCGATCTGAGCGGTCGTGTTGCGCTGCTCACTGGCGGGCGCGTGAAGATCGGCTATCAGGCCGGTCTCAAGCTGCTGCGCGCCGGTGCGGAGTTGATCGTGACCACTCGGTTCCCGCGCGATTCGGCGGCGCGATACGCGAACGAACCAGACTTCAGTGACTGGCAGGATCGGCTCGAGATCTTCGGACTCGACCTGCGCCACACGCCAAGCGTCGAGGCATTCTGCGAACACCTACTCGCGACACGCACTCAACTCGACTTCATCATCAACAACGCGTGCCAAACAGTTCGTCGGCCGCCCGAGTTCTATCGGCACATGATGGAAGGCGAATCAGCGGCGCTGGCGGCATTGCCAGCTGCGACGCAAGATCATCTGATCGGACTGACGCACTCGGCGCAGCTCTCACAAGTCCCTCTGCTCGCAGAAGAGTTGGATGTCGCACAGCATTTGTTTCCCCAAGGTCGTCTCGATCAAGACCTGCAGCAGGTCGATCTACGCGGGCGCAACTCGTGGCGCCTGACCCTTGCCGAGGTTTCGCCGGTCGAGCTGCTCGAGACGCAACTCGTGAATGCGGTCGCGCCGTTCGTGTTGAACGCGCGCCTGAAACAACTAATGCTGCGCACGCCGACGCGCGACAAACACATTGTCAACGTGTCGGCCGTTGAAGGCCAGTTCTACCGACGAATGAAGACGACGCGTCATCCGCACACGAACATGGCGAAAGCCGCGCTCAACATGATGACTCGCACTTCAGCCGCCGACTATCACGGCAGCGGCATCCACATGAACAGCGTCGATACCGGATGGGTCAGCGACGAGGATCCGTTCGACGTCGCCCAGCGCAAACGCGCCGAGCATCGCTTTCACCCGCCGCTCGACATCGTCGACGGCGCGGCTCGCATCGTCGACCCGATCATCAGCGGACTCAACACTGGTGAGCACGTATGGGGGCAATTCCTGAAGGACTACCGCCCCACCGACTGGTAGCTAACCGAGAACGACCGCTAACCGAGAACGACCATGCGGATCTCGGTCATCTCTTTCACACTGAACGCCGGTCCCTCGCGGGTATTGCCGCTGTCGCGCAAACCACCGTATGGCTGCTGGTCGGCACGCCAGGTCGGCACCTCGTTGACCAACACGCCACCGAAGTCGAGCGAGCGCACCGCCTTCAACGCCTTGTCGATGTCGCACGTAAAGATCGAGGCCTGCAGCCCGAACTTGGTGTCGTTGGCGAGCGCGATCGCTTCGTCGAGCGTGTCGTAGGCGGTGACGGCGACCACTGGGCCGAATACCTCCAGTGCACACACCTTCAGGTCGGGCGTTGCGTTGGCGATCACGGTCGGGCGCAGCACGCCGTCGTCAGTCAGCGAGCCGCCGGTAGCGATAGTCGCACCAGCGGTGCGCGCTTCGTCGACCCAACCAGCGACGCGATCGCGTTCGCTGTGCGAAATGAGCGCCGAAACGTCGGTCTTGTCATCGAGCGGATCGCCCACCACAAGCGTGTTGAC
>JAYVVU010000241.1:0-8990 GCA_043786755.1 Actinomycetota bacterium | reverse complement strand
TGGAGTATTGGGCCGGCTGCGATTCCGAGGGCGCGCTCACGGCTTTGAAGGTGCGCGGTATCGGCGACTCGGGCTCGTATGCGAGCGTCGGCATGAAGGTGCTCGAGCGCGCTGCTGGCCACGCGGGTGGTCCGTATCGAATTCCGAACATCGATGTCGAGTGCATCGCCGTTCGCACCAACAATCCGGTGTGCGGCGCATTCCGCGGCTTCGGCGCCAATCAAGCGCAGTTCGCGATGGAAGGCGTGATCGATCGCCTGGCGCACATGGCCGGCCTTAGCGGGTGGGAGATGCGCAAGCGCAACGTCATCCACCCCGGCGACGTGTGGGGGCCAGGCCAGATCATGGACGACGGCTGCGCCGGTGCCGAGGAATGCCTGGATCGCGCCAAGCCGCACATCGATGCTGCACTGGCCGCGGGCAAAGCGGTCGGCCTCGGGCTTGGATTGAAGAACTCGGGTCTTGGCAACGGCTTGCGCGAGGTGTGTGCTGCGGTCGTGCGCTTCCGCAGTGCCGACAACAAGGTCGAGGTTCGCCACGGTTTCACCGAGATGGGCCAAGGTGTGCACACCGTTGCATTGCAGACGGCGGTCACCGAGTTGGGCATCGACCCGGCGCGCATCGAAGTGATCGTCGACACGACTCGCCAGTTGGGCTTCGGCCAAACGACCGGTAGTCGCGGCACGCTGATGGCCGCGGCGAGCGTGCAGAAGGCGTGCGCAGTCGCGCTTGCCGCTGACTGCGCACCTGATGTCGATCACTACGCCGAGCACGTCGTCGACTGGACGCAGAAGCTCGGCGATCCGAAGAACCCAAACCCGACGATTCACGCCGCCTTCGGATATGCCACGCAGGTCGTCATTGCGAACAAGGAAACCGGCACGATCGAACGTGTCGTCGCCATTCACGACGTTGGTAAGGCCGTCAACCCGCGGCTGTGCGAAGGCCAGATCGAGGGCTCCGTGCACATGGGGCTCGGCTATGCGCTGACCGAAGACTTCCCCAGCGACGAGCGCGGGTTCCCGACCAATATGACGCTGCGCAGTCTGGGGATCATCCGCCCGAAGGACATGCCGCCGATCGATGTCGAGTTGGTCGAGGTACCGCAACCAAAGGCGGCGTACGGCATCAAGGGCGTCGGTGAGATCGGATTGGTGCCAACAGCTGGCGCAGTCGCCGCGGCACTACACATGGTCGACGGCAAGTGGCGCAACACGCTGCCAATGAAGCCCAAGACTCCAGACAACGAAGACTGAAGTGCGGCGATGAGCGCCATCACGCCGGGCATGGTGTGCAGTCATCACCACCTGTATTCAGCGTTAGCGCGCGGCATGCCCGCGCCGCCAAAGCAGCCGACGAAGTTCATCGAGATTCTGGAACAGATCTGGTGGCGGCTTGATGTCGCGCTTGACGACGAGATGATTCGTTGGTCGGCGATGCTCGGTGCTGCTGAGGCGCTGCAAAGCGGCACGACTGCGATCGTCGATCATCACGAATCGCCGTCGTGTATCGAGGGCAGCCTCTCGATCATTGCCGAGGCGTGTGCCGAAGTCGGTGTACGCACGAACCTGGCGTACGGCGTGACCGATCGTCACGGCGAGGATGGCGCGAAGCGCGGACTGGCCGAGAACGAACGGTTCCTGCGTGCTGGTGGTCGCGGCATGGTGGGCGTGCACGCGGCGTTCACCTGCAGCGACGAAACGCTGGCGAGCGCTGCGTCACTGGCGGCTGAGCTCGGTGTCGGCGTGCACATTCACGTTGCCGAAGGACCCGACGACGCCAACGCGGGGGAGCGGCTGCAAACGCTCGCTCGCGACGACTGGCATCTCGTGCATTGCGTGTACCTCAATCGCGACCTTCCCGGCACCATCGCGCACAACCCGCGCAGCAACATGAACAACTCGGTGGGGTATGGGCGACCTGCGGCGCGGCCAAACAAGATCGTGCTGGGTACCGACGGCATCGGCTCCGACATGTTGGAGGAAGCTCGCCTCGGGTACATGCGTCTGCGGGAAGACGACGTGTTGGCGACACCCGACACGGTGTGGCGGTGGCTCGACAACGGATACGCGCTCTTCCCCGAAGCGCGAGCAGATCGTGTCACCTGGAACTACCCGCACGCCGACAGTGCATGGCACGTCGCCTTCACGCCAGGGATGCGTGCGCTGCAAGTGGAAAGCGACACTGGCGAAGTTCTGCTGCGCGACGGCCTGCCAACACGTGTCGACATCAGCGAAGTGCATGCGAAGGCAGCCGAGCAAGCCGCCCGCCTCTTCGCGAGGCTCTAACGTGCCAGGTATGAGCACACCGATGGCGGTTTACCTGCAAGACGCGCACCCGATCCGCGAGGGCATGGCGATCGCGCAGTACGCCGAGGCCAAGGGCTTTCATGCCGTGTGGCAGGCGGAAAGCCGCTTGGTACGGGAGGCGACCGTTCCCATGGCTGCGTTCGCGAGTGTCACCGACCACATCAAGGTCGGTTCCGGAGTGGTCGATTGCTGGAGCCGTAACCCTGCTCGCCTCGCCGCCACGTTCAGCACACTCGACGACCTCGCGCCCGGGCGCGTGATCCTGGGCATCGGCGCCTGGTGGGATCCGCTGGCCAAGAAGGTCGGAATCGATCGTTCACGTCCACTCACGGTGATGCGCGAGATCGTCACCGTCGTGCGCGCGCTGTTGCATAACGAGACGGTCACCTTCGATGGCCAGTACGTGCATCTCGACGGCATCGAGTTGGATTATGTGTACCAGGAGCGGCGAGCGAAGGATGTGCCGATCTACATCGGTGCCACTGGCATGCAGATGATGGAACTCACCGGCGAGATCGCCGATGGTGTGGTGCTCAACTATCTCGTCTCACCCGACTACAACGAACGGGCAATCGAAGCGCTCGAGCGGGGGGCAACCAAGGCCGGTCGCAAGTTGGCCGACATCGATCGCCCGCAGTTAGTCGTGTGCAGCGTGCACGAAGATCACCAGACTGCGCTCGACATGGCGCGCATGATGGTGACGCAGTACCTCGGCCAGCAACCGCACATCATGAAGGCTTCAGGTGTTCCGCAAAGCCTGCTCGACAAGGTCGGCGAAGTGCTCACCTGGCCGGCGACTCACGAACAGGTGGAAGCTGCCAGCAAGCTGGTGCCCGACGAGATCGTCAACATGCTGACCGCTAGCGGCACTCCGGCCGAAGCACGGGCAAAGGTGCAGGAATACATTGATCACGGTTGCACGTGCCCGATCCTGTATCCGCTGGGCGACGTGCACGCGATGATCGACGCGTTCAGCGCCGAGTGACTACAGCCAGTCGCGTCGGCGGAACAAGCGGTAGAGAAAAAAGCTGAGCACCGCCATCGTTCCCAGGGCAAACGGGTAACCGAAATACCACTCGAGTTCCGGCATATGAACGAAGTTCATGCCGTAGATACCTGCGATGAGTGTCGCCCCGAAGACGATCGAGCCATATGCGGTGAGCTGCTTCATCACCGCGTTCATCTGGTTGCTCATCACCGCCAGATGGGCATCCACTGCGTTGCCCACCAGCTCGCGTAGTTCGTCAACAATGTCGACCGCTCGTAGCAGTTTGTCGAACGTGTCGCGAATGACGATCAATGCATCCCCATCAACCCACGTGACCTCGCGGCGCAGTAGCGCCGAAAGAACCTCGCGCAGCGGAACGACCGCTCGGCGTATCTCAAGCAGGTCCCGACGGACGGCGAAGAGTTCCGCCTGAACCCTCTGCTCGGCGCGTGTGTTGTCGACCGGATCCTGAAAGATGCGATCCTCGATTTCTTCGAGCTGGTCCTCCAGTACATCGGTTCCGTCGAAGTAGCCGTCGACCAGTTCCTCCAACACCGTGGCGAGCATTAGTCCGGTGGTGACCTTTGCACCGCAGCGCTCGATACGTGCCAACGCGACCGCTGGATCCCACTCGCGACCTTCGTCGTCGTGGCGCCGGATGGTGATGAACCATGTGTCGCCGATGTACATGTCGATCTCGGCGAGCGACCCGCTGAACGCGACGATGTACGCGTGGTCGGCGAAACGCTGCATCGTCGGGCGGGCTGCTCGCCGCCGGGCCTCTTCGAAAGTGCGATCGCCAAGTCCGTGGTCCAGGTCGAGGGCGTCCAGTTCTTCGTCGGTGGCATCGACCACATCGGTCCACTTGATTTCACCGAACTCGTGCTGAATGATCATTGAGTTCGATGGTAACGACCGCCACGGGTACGCTGCCCGTATGGGTCAACAAGTCGCTGTCGTTGAACGTCCGAGCACGAAGCCGGGCGTCATCCGGTTCGAAGCAAACCGCACTCTCACCGGCATGGGCCACGAGGTGTTCCGCACACTCGACGATGCGATCGGCTCCCGCCCGGCAGCGATGCTGGCGCGCACGCTGCTGTCGTCGGGCAAAGTCTCCGCCGTCCACATGTACAGCAACATGATCACCGTCGATCTCAGCAACCCATCCGACTCGGGTGGTCTCAGCGAGCTCGTGCGCGACATGTACCAGTACTGGAAACCGGGCATGGAAATGCCCGTGTTCGACGACCCGGCTCCCGAGACCGATGCTGCTCCTGCCGCAGCCGCGGTTGGTGGTGCCACCGGCCCGGAAGCTGCCTATCTGTCACTGGTGCCAGCGATCCTGGTAGACCGCAGCCGAGCCGCAATGGCCAAATGGAAGGCCGAGCACTAAGTAAGTCCTTCACCAAGGGGCTTTACGTAAAGGCTGTCGGCCTGTGAGTCGTTCGCCGCATGGGCTCGGCGGATCAGGTTTTGACGCAAACCTCGAAAACTGTCCGCCTTGACGGATCGTACGTATGTTCGGTTAGGGTGCGCGGATGGTCGCCGCTACCAGCCTCGCCGAGCTTGCCGAGCGCGGAGTTTTGTCGGGCGTTGTTGCCCGCGAGCGCACCCTGTCGGTGTTGCCCGCGTTCGAATCGTTGCTGCCGGGCGCGGTGCTGCAACGGGGCAGTGTCGTCGCTTGCGAAGGGTTGGCTGCTGCCTCGCTCGCGCTTTCGCTCGCGGCCGGGCCATCACAAGGGGGTGCTTGGGTCGCCGTCGCCGGCTTTCCCGACCTCGGTATGGCGGCTGCTGCCGAGCTAGGCGTGGTGCCCGCGCGACTGGTGATGGTGACGGAACCGACTGCTGGGTTCAACGACGCGACATGGGCCGATGTGCTGGCCGCGATGATCGACGGCTTCGATGTGTTGTTACTCGGGCCGGGGACACTGCGAGTACGACCGAACACAGCTCGTCGATTGGTAGCGCGTGCACAGGCACGCGGTGCCGTCATTGTGACCGTCGGCGCCAACGCATCGTTCGCAGGCGACTTGCGTTTCGAAGTGACACAGGCGAGTTGGCAAGGACTTGGTGATGGGCATGGCGTGGCTCACGATCGGCGGGCGCGAGTGCAGCTCGCCGGTCGGCGTGTGCCGCGCCCGCGACACACCGAGCTCTGGCTGCCAGCGATGAGTGGTGCAGTGGCGGCGACACAACCGGCGGCAGAACTAGCGTCGGTGGTGGCCCTATGTCCGACCGGGTAGTTCCGCGCGTTGCCGTTTTGTGGTGCCCGCATTGGTCGGTGGTGGTCGCGGGCGCTGCACCAAACGAGGCGGTGATGGTGCTGCACGCCAGCCGAGTGGTCGCTCACTCGGCGGCTGCGGGTGAAGACGGTGTTGCTGTCGGGCAGCGCCGACGCGAAGCGCAGGCACGTTGCCCGCTCGTACGCATTGCGCAGTACGACGCGGCGCGCGATGCCCGAGCGTTCGAGCGCGTGGTGCAAGCAGTGGCGGCGATCGTCCCGCGTGTCGAGGTGACGGAACCGGGCACGCTTACGTTCTTGGCGCGCGGACCGTCGCGCTACTTCGGCGGTGATGCTGCAATGGCCACCACCGTCACCCGTATAGCCAACGAGGCAGCCGGGCTGGCTGGCAGTTCGTTTGGGCTGGGCATCGCCGATGGTCGCTTCGCTGCTGGCGTCGCCGCTCGCCGTTCAGCGCGCATTGGCGAACCGGTCGTGATTGCTGCTGGCCACAAAGCGGTGGCCGATTTTCTCGCGCCGCTGCCTGTGCGCTTGCTCACTGTTGTCGCCGGAGTTCCTGCTGAGTTCGTGCAACTACTCGGTCGTTTGGGCGTGCACCATCTCGGCTCGCTCGCCGCGCTACCAGTGGTCGATGTCGCTGCACGCTTCGGGCCACTTGGCACGTTCACCCATCGCATCGCTAGCGGTGGCGACGATCGCCTTCCCGGCACGCACGATCCGCCCGCTGGCTTGGCGGTGCAACGCATCTTCGAACAGCCGGTGCATCACTCGGATGTGCTGGTGTTCGTCGGTCGCCAGTTGGCGCAGGAACTGGTCGATCAGTTGGCTGGCGATGGCCGAGTGTGCACTCGCTTAGTCGTCGCGGCCGAAACCGAACACGGCGAGAAGAGCGAGCGTGTGTGGTATCGCAGCAACGGATTGAGCGCAGCTGCGATGGTCGAGCGCGTGCGTTGGCAGCTCGAGGCTTGGGCGCAACACGAAACGCTGACCGCTGGCGTCACGTTGCTGCGCCTCGACCCGGTGGAGGTGCGCAGCGACGACGGCGTGCAGTTGGGCTTATGGGGCGGGCGGACGCAAGCCGACGAATGGGCGGTGCGGGCAGTGGCGCGCATGGTCGCTGTCGCTGGCGAGCAACAGGTGCTGGTGCCAGCAGTGCAAGGCGGCCGCCACCCAAACGAACTCTTCAGCTGGGTGCCTGCCGTGACCACCGACCTACTTGAACCAGCCGAACGCCTTTCAATCGAACGACTTGCCGCGAACAGTGCGCCATGGCCCGGTCGGTTGCCGACACCCTCGCCGGCGATTGTGCATGCCATTCCGCAAGCAATCACCGTCACCGACGCGGCAGGTTGCGCCGTGCGCGTCACGGGTAGGGGGTTCGTTAGCGCACCACCGGCGACCGTTGGAGGCGAAACAGTGCAGGCGTGGGCGGGGCCGTGGCCGATCGAGGAACGATGGTGGGATCTCACTCGTTCGCGTCGCATGGCGCGCATGCAAGTACTGACCCATTCTGGAAGGCTGCTATTGCTGTCGGTGGAACGAGGCCAGTGGTGGCTCACTGCCGAATACGCCTGACGCAGCTACCGAATGGAGACACGAATGAACAACCTGGTACGGAAGCCACAGCATCACCCCGTAGTCATTGCTCACCGAAAGGGGACCGGCGCACAGTCACGCGTCGCCGACGCGATCACGAAGTTCGCCGGCTCAATGCCGTTCGTCTACATCCATGGCGTTGTGTTCGCGCTCTGGATGACGCTGGTCGAAAAGGATCCGTGGCCGAAGCTGACGCTCGTCGTCTCACTGGAAGCCATCTTCTTGTCAGCGTTCGTGATGATTGGTCAGAACCGTCAATCCGCATTTCAGCAGGCGAAGGCTGATCACGACTTCTTAGAGCAAGAAATGGAGTTGAAGACCAACACAGAGCTCACGCGAGCAATTCACACACTCGCTACCGAAATTCACGGCCGGGTCGTTAACAACCCGAACTGACACAGCAGTTAGGCGGAAATCAGTTCGCGATCGGTGTCGGTGCCGTTGCTCGCATGATTGAGCACGCCGTGATCGACACGCTGATCCATATCGATCAGACGGTCTTCGACTGCACGCAGCAGATCGTTGCTGAGTCGGAATCCAACACCGCGCACGGTGTGGATGAAACGCAGTTCTGGTGCACGCTGTTGCAACTTGCGGCGCAGGTTGCTGAGGTGAACGTCGACGACGTGCGTGTCGCCCACCCAGTTCGGTCCCCACACTTCTTCCAGCAGTTCGGTGCGTGAGCACACCTCTGCCGGACGGCGACACAGCTGCTCGAACAACGCGAACTCGATGCGAGTCACAGCGACATCGACATTGTGGATGCGGATCTCTTTGCGACCTACGTCGACAGTGAGAGCGCCGAGAGTGATCAGCGATGCCTGCATCGGATCCCAGCGCGAGTGCAGCTGACGCGGCCGGCGCAGCAGCGCCTGACAACGGGCGGCCAACTCATCGGGGTTCAACATCGTTGAAACCACGTCGTCGGCGCCGGCACGAAGAGCACGGATGCGGGCATGGTCGGCATCAGGGGGAGCAATGCCGACGATGTACGCATCCGTGAGAGCACGCATGGTGTCGAAGAGGTTGCCGCCTTCTGGGCTTGGCAGATCAAGATCGACCAACACGACATCAGGTGAGAACGAGCGAGCCAGTGTGAGTGCCGCCTCTTCCTCGGTGGTCGCACTCACGGAATAGCCGCGCGAGCGCAGAGCCGCTGAAGCTACCCGGCGCAAAAGCGGGTCGCCAACGGCAAGGAGCACTCGGGGTGCTAGCTGTGCGTCGGGTTCCATAGTGTGACTCTTCCGCCTAATTCGTGCCCGGCCAGTGGCCTGTTGCCACTGCCTCAAACACCGTTCGGATTGAATATCGGCGCGGTAGTGGCGGTACTAAAGCGGGAGTTTGGTCTCGTTGGCGACACCAAATCGGGCGTGAACGCGTACCGTGGTCGAGTGCCCCAATCGACCCAAGACCCGGCCGGCGACCTGGCCACTGCGACCCGTGCAGCGGTCCTCGCTCGCCGCCCCGTCGACGCTCGCGAACGTGGGTCGATTTCGAGATTTGTAGAGCTCTTCGATCGCCTCGATCGACCCTTCGACGAGCACGCTGCCAAGGTCCACGTCACCGCCTCGGCCATCCTCGTCACCGACGATCGCCGGCGAGTCTTGCTGCATCGCCACAAGCGTTTACAGCTGTGGTTACAGCCTGGCGGCCATATCGATACTGGCGAATTGCCGTGGCATGGCGCTCTGCGCGAGACGGTTGAGGAGACCGGATTGCGAGCGGTTCTCGTCGATGCGGACCGGCCCGGTGGACCGACGTTGCTGCACGTCGATGTGCACTCCGGCGGCCGGGGCCATACGCACCTCGACCTGCGCTACCTCGTCGAATCGCCCCACGTGAAGCCCACGCCACC
>JAYVVU010000240.1:0-3921 GCA_043786755.1 Actinomycetota bacterium | reverse complement strand
TGATCGACAACGACGACCTCGCCAAGATCATTCATATCAACGACGACGGGATGTACCCCGAACTCGGTGCCGTGCAGATCAGCGGCCTGTACCGCGTCGCCGGCGGCGGGCTGGCGCTGCAGCGAGCACTGGATGTCGTTCGCAGCCAAACCAGTAAGGCGATCGACGAGGGGGCGCGCATCGTTGTCCTGTCGGATCGCAATAGCGACGAGATCTACGCGCCGATCCCCAGTCTCTTGCTGACGGCCGCTGTCCACCACCACCTAATTCGCACGAAGCAGCGCACCAAGGTCGGTCTCATCGTCGAGTGTGGCGACGCACGCGAAGTGCACCACATGGCGTTGCTCGTCGGCTACGGCGCGGGTGCGATCAACCCGTACCTCGCCTTCGAGAGCATCGAAGACATGATTGCGAACGACTTGCACGGCCTCGGTGATGTCGACGTTCACGAGGCGGTCAAGCATTACATCAAAGCTGCGGGCAAAGGCGTGCTGAAGGTGATGAGCAAGATGGGGGTCAGCACCGTCGCCAGCTACACCGGGGCACAGATCTTTGAGGCCATTGGGCTAGGCCACGACCTAGTCGACGAGTACTTCACCGGCACCGTCAGCCGGCTCGGTGGCATCGGGCTCGACGATGTTGCGGCCGAGGTGGCTGCACGACACGCGCATGCGCACCCGCGTCGGCCAGAGGAGCGGGCACATCGCAAGCTCGATCTCGGCGGTGAGTATCAGTGGCGCCGCGAAGGCGACATCCACTTGTTCAACCCAGAAACCGTCTTCAAGCTGCAGCACTCGACGCGCGAGAAGCGCTACGACATCTTTCAGCAGTACACATCGTTGGTGAACGGCTTGTCGCGCAAGGGTGCGACACTGCGTGGGCTGTTCGAGTTCCGCGACGACCTGCGCGCATCGGTCCCGCTCGACGAGGTCGAGCCTGTCGCTTCGATCGTGCGCCGTTTCAGTACTGGTGCAATGAGCTACGGCAGCATCAGCGCCGAGGCACACGAAACGCTTGCTATCGCGATGAACTCGATCGGGGCGAAGAGCAACACGGGCGAGGGCGGCGAGGACGCCGACCGGCTGCACGATCCGCAGCGGCGTAGCGCGATCAAGCAGGTCGCAAGCGGGCGCTTCGGAGTCACCAGTGAATACCTCGTCAACGCCGACGACCTGCAGATCAAGATGGCGCAAGGGGCCAAGCCGGGTGAGGGCGGCCAGCTTCCGGCGCACAAGGTGTACCCGTGGATCGCTGACACCCGTCACAGCACACCCGGCGTTGGGTTGATCAGTCCGCCGCCACACCACGACATCTATTCCATCGAAGATCTCAAGCAGTTGATTCACGACTTGAAGAACGCCAACCCGGCGGCACGCGTTCACGTCAAGCTGGTCAGCGAGGTCGGCGTCGGTACCGTGGCCGCAGGCGTTTGCAAGGCCAAGGCCGATGTCGTGCTGATTAGTGGTCACGACGGTGGCACCGGCGCCGCGCCGCTGACGTCGCTGAAGCATGCGGGCGGTCCGTGGGAGTTGGGTGTCGCGGAAGTGCAGCACACGTTGTTGCTGAACGGTTTGCGCGACCGAATCGTGGTGCAGGCGGATGGGCAGTTGAAGACCGGTCGCGATGTGGTAATTGCGGCTCTGCTTGGCGCGGAGGAGTTTGGCTTTGCGACGGCGCCGCTGGTTGTCAGCGGTTGCGTGATGATGCGCGTGTGCCATCTCGATACGTGCCCCGTCGGTGTGGCGACGCAGAACCCCGAGTTGCGTAAGCACTTCACCGGCAAACCCGAATTCGTCGTCAACTTCATGGAGTTCATCGCGCAGGAAGTGCGCGAACACATGGCGGTGCTCGGCTTCCGCACTATGAGCGAGATGATCGGCGCTGTCGACGCGCTCGACACGCGATCAGCAATCGAACACTGGAAGCTCAGTGGTCTCGACATCAGCCCGCTGCTGGCGACTCCCTCGAATCCGTACGGGCAAACGCTGCACCAATCGGTCGAGCAGGATCACGCACTGGCCGGGGCGCTCGACCAGCAATTGCTCGCAGCGTGCGAGTCGGCGATCGAGCGTGGCGAACGGGTCTCGCTTGAGCTGCCGATTCGAAACGTCAATCGATCTGTCGGAACCATGCTCGGCTGCGCGATCACGCGCGCGCACGGCGGGCAGGGTCTGCCGGCCGACACGATCACGCTGCGCTTCAATGGGGCAGCTGGGCAGAGCTTCGGTGCCTTCCTGCCAAGTGGCGTGACGATGATTCTTGAGGGCGACGCGAACGACTACGTCGGCAAGGGACTGTCGGGTGGTCGACTGGTGATTCGCCCCGACCGACGAGCCACGTTTGCGGCGGAGCACAACGTGATCGCCGGCAATGTCATCGGCTACGGCGCCACCAGCGGCGAACTGTTCGTGCGTGGCATCGTCGGCGAACGCTTCTGTGTGCGTAACTCGGGGGCGACGGCCGTCGTCGAAGGGATTGGCGATCACGGCTGCGAGTACATGACCGGTGGGCGAGTGGTGGTGCTGGGGCAGACCGGCCGCAACTTCGGCGCCGGTATGAGTGGCGGAATCGCGTACGTCTACGACCCGCACGCGACTTTTCCCGCCGACCTCAACGCCGAGATGGTGCAATTGCAGGAACTGTCGGATGTCGATTCCGTATTTCTCGTCGAGATTCTGCAACGCCACGCCGACCTGACTGGTTCTCCTGTAGCCGCAACGATCGTCGCCGAGTGGCCAGCGGCGGCAACGCACTTCCGCAAGGTGATGCCGACTGATTACCAGCGGGTGATCGACGTTCGCGCGCAAGCGGAACTCGAGGGTCTCGATGAAGCCGCCACTCTCGATCGCGTCATGGAATCGAGTAGGGCATGAGCGCACGACCGGTCTTGGTGCGCTTGAAGGATTGGCGCGAGGTCTACGAGCCGAACGACCCATCGCACGTCGCACGCGAGGCCGCCCGGTGCATGGACTGCGGCATTCCGTTCTGTAACAACGGGTGTCCGCTCGGGAACCTGATCCCTGATTGGAACGATCTCGTGCATCGCGATCATTGGCGCGACGCAATCGACCGGTTGCACGCGACGAACAACTTTCCCGAGTTCACCGGTCGTCTATGCCCGGCACCGTGCGAGTCGGCTTGCGTCGTCGGCATCAGCGACGTTCCGGTCGCGATCAAGCAGGTTGAAGTCTCCATCATTGATCGTGCGTGGAATGAAGGGTGGATCGCGCCGCAACGCCCAGCAGTTACGACGGGCAAGCGCGTAGTCGTCGTTGGTAGCGGGCCGGCGGGATTGGCGGCCGCACAACAACTCACGCGTGCGGGTCACGACGTCGTCGTGCTCGAACGCGCCGATCGCATCGGCGGGCTGCTGCGCTACGGCATTCCCGAATTCAAGATCGAGAAGCATCACGTCGATCGTCGCATTGCACAGATGGAGGCGGAGGGCACCGAGTTCCGCACCAACGCGGCAGTCGGAACGCTGATCGACATCGACATCCTGCTCGCCGCCTACGACGCAGTGGTCTTGGCGTGCGGCGCGACTGCGTGGCGAGACCTGCCAGTGCCCGGTCGTGAACTGGCTGGCATTCACCAGGCGATGGAGTATTTGCCGCTCGCCAATCGCGTCCAACAGGGTGATCTGGCGACATCGCCGATCGACGTCGCCGGCCAGCATGTCGTGATTATCGGCGGCGGCGATACCGGCGCCGACTGCCTCGGAACGGCGCATCGCCAAGGGGCAGCGTCAGTCACGCAGCTCGAGATCATGCCGCAACCGCCCATCACTCGCGGCCAAGGCAACCCGTGGCCGCAGTTCGCGATGGTGTTCAGGGTCACTTCGGCACACGAGGAAGGCGGCGATCGCCTGTACAGCGTGAACACTGAACGCTTTGTCGACGACGGCGATGGGCGAGTGCGCGC
>JAYVVU010000239.1:0-3921 GCA_043786755.1 Actinomycetota bacterium | reverse complement strand
ACGCAGCGGCAAGTGGACCCATCGCGGCGCGCGCGTCGGGCACCACCAGCTGTGGCACTGGCAGTGGCAACGGCCGTTCACACAGCAAAGCAGCCGCGCCATTCGCAACCGCCGCAGCGGCGAAGTCGTGGCCGTCGTAGTCGTCGCCAGGTATGCAGCAGAACAGCGAACCGCGCGTGACATGCCGTGAGTCGAACACGACACCCGTGACCGCGACTGAGTCGTCGCCGGTCAGGTCGAATGAGGGCAACAGCGCGTCAGCAGCGGCCAGCAGGTGGTCGAGCCTGCGTTCCACGGCGGTCACGCTGCGGGGCAGCCGGTGTCGTTCGGCGGCGGTGTGATCAGAAGTTCGTGGATCGCGGCCGTCGCGACTGTGGTGAACAGCGGCGCGGCGGCAGTACCACCGAATCGGTCGTGCGATGTCGGATCGGGCTCGTCGATCGTCACCAGGATGGTGACTCGCGGCGCTTGCGCCGGGAAGAACCCGACGAACGTCGCGCGGTACTTACGATTGCCGTCCTCGCCGTATGTGCCGCCATTTGTCTTGTAGGCGGTGCCCGTCTTGCCAGCGACCGACATGCCGGGAAGTTGCGCCAGGTGGCCGGTGCCATAGCAAACGACGTCGGACATCATGTCCGTCATCGTCGCGGCAGTTGACGCTGAGATCACTTCGTGCGTCGCCGAGGGCTCCGATTCGGTGATCTTGCCATCTGCACCAAGCGTCGCCGACAGCAACTTCGGCGCAACATAGGTACCACCGTTGGCAACGGCGTTGACCGCTGCCACCAATTGCAGCGAGGTTGCCGAGTAGCCATAACCGTAGGCAGGCGTGACTTGCTCGGTGCCCTGCCACTCGCTTGGCGAGCGCCAGTTACCGGCGCTCTCATCGGGGAAGCCGAGGCCAGTTGGCTTCCCGAATCCGAACGCCTCCAAATAGGCGCCATAGCGCTCGTAACCCAGCTGCTCGGTCATCTGAATCGTCCCGATGTTCGATGATTGCACGATGATCTGGCGCAGCGTCATCGGCTGTGTGTCGTGAGGAGCAGCATCATCGATGCGGTGTTCCCACTGAGTGCCCTTGTCGTAAATGAGGTATCCGGGTACATCGACACTGGTGTCGGGGTTCGCGATTCCTGCATCGACGACCGCCGACAGGCTGAACACCTTTGCCACGGAGCCGGGTTCAAACGGTTCGACTGCGGCCAGGTTGCCCGACGTGACTTCGACTACGCCACCGGTTCCGTCTTCATTGATCGGCGTACGCTGCACGTTCGCGATCGCATAGATCGCACCCGTGGCAGTGTCCATCACGATGACGGTTCCACCGAACGCGGAAAGCTCATTCACGCGCGCAATGAGCGCCTGTTCGACTTGGAATTGCAGCGAGCGATCGAGCGTCAGTACCAAGTCGTCGCCGGGGACCGGGTCGATCGTGGTCGCGCCGGAGCCAGGAATCGAGCGACCGTCTTTATCGTGTTCGCGTATGCGCTCGCCGTTACGCCCAGTCAGCAGCTCGTTGTATTGCAGTTCCACGCCGGCAAGGCCGACTCCGTCGATGTCGGTCAACCCCAGCACGCTGCGCCCAACCTCACCGCTGGGCATAATGCGCTTGTTCTCGTGCAACACGGCGATGCCAGGAATGTCGAGCGCGAGCACTGTTGTCGCCAAGTCATCGTCGACCTGACGAATGAGGTAGACGAAGCTCTTCTCCTTAGCTGTGAACGCCTCGAGCAGCGACTGCTGCTTCTCCGTCGAGAGCTGAAGCATCGTGGCGAGCAGCGATGAAGCGCCACCCGGATCGACGACCAGCTTCGGATTCGCCCACAACGTGCTGCTGGAAACACTGAGCGCCAGCTCGCCGCCGTCGCGGGCAAAGATCGTGCCGCGCTCTGCGACCAACACTGACTCTGAAACTCGCTGCGCCTTACCAGCAGCGAGCAAAGCGTCGCTGCCCGCCGTCTGCAGAAACACGACGCGACCGATTACCGCCAAGAACAACAGCATGCTGACGACAAAGACGACCTGCAAGCGACGGCGTGTGTCGCCCGAGCGAAAGCGAATCGTGTTGGAAGCCGTACGCCGGTCGCGCGGAACCCGCCGCTGAAGTGGTTGCGCGACATGATTACCGCGCGCCACCTTGCCCCGTGTGTTTTGTCCCCTTGTAGCTGTTCGACCCGCCTTGGCCGGTGGGTGCCGACGACGCGACGGAGTCGCCACCGTTCTCGCTGCCGTGCGAGTTGCAGTTCTCGCAGCCGGCCTTGCTGCAGTTCTCGCACCGGGCCGCGCTGCGGTGCGAGGTGCCGGCCTAGGCGTCGACTTCGCGTTCGTCCCCCGTGTTGTTGTTGCGGCTGTCCTGGATGTTGCGCGCGGCGGGGGCCCTGCCGTGCGCCTAGCCGGTGTCGGTGCTGTACGCGTGGCGTGACGCGACGGGCGCGCGCTATGCGACCTCATCTCGCGACTCATGGCGCGCTACCTGACTGCGCCTTGACGTCTGCGTATTGCTGAAACTCTTCGCCAATTCCCGTTGTGTCGTGATCGTCGGAGTCGACACCCGATCGCTGCACGGTGGCGATCACGTCCGGATCGAGCGCAACGAACTGCGTCTGCGTGGCTGGCACCATTCCGATCGCAGCTGCTTCGACAATCAAACGTCCCGGCGAGCGCAACTCTGCTCGCTCGCGCCGCATCGTGTCGTACTGGTCGTACGCCGCGCGGATCTCGCGGTCGATGGTGTCGAGTTGAACTTGCCGACTGGCCAGCTGCGTTTGAAACGCGGCAGCTCCGAGCATCAGCGAAAACACAGGGATAGAGACGGCCGCGATCAGTCGCGCGGTGCGGCGATGTCGGGGAACTATTGAGAGTTGTGGACGCGGCGCGATGTGGGCAACAGACGCCGTGCGCTTGACCATTACACGTGCGCCATCGCGTGCGTGAATACGGCTGCGCACCGCGCTCGCGCGTGATGCAGCGGCGCGCGACGCCGGTGCCCGTGTAGCCCGCATGGTGCGGGCGGCCATTGCCATCGGCTAGCGCCGTCCGCGTGTGGGAACGTCGGGGATACGTTCGACCACACGCAGACGAGCGCTACCAGCCCGCCGATTGTTTGCATGCTCTTCCTTGGAGGGGGTGCGCGGAACGCCACGCACGATGCGCACTGTCTGCACCGCGTCGCACACGCACGGCAATTCCGGTGGGCATGCGCAATCTCCGGTCGCGGCAGAGCGCATCCGGTCCTTGACGATGCGGTCCTCGCCCGAGTGATACGACAGCACGGCCACTCGCCCACCGGGAACCGTGCGCTCGATCGTGGCATCGAGAGCCGGGGCAATGGCATCCAGCTCGCCGTTGACCTCAATACGAATTGCTTGGAACGTGCGCTTGGCCGGGTGTCCTCCGGTGCGGCGTGCCGCCGCCGGAATCGCCGCAACCACAATCTCGGCGAGCGTGGCGGTCGAATCGATTGGTCGTGCGGTGACAATCGCTGCCGCGATGCGGCGCGCGAAGCGCTCGTCGCCGTAACGCTGGATCACTTGCGCGAGATCGGCGGCGGAGTAGCCGTTGACGACATCGGCTGCCGACCAGGTCTGCGACCGATCCATCCGCATGTCGACGGGCGCATCGTTGCGATAGCTGAAGCCGCGTTCGGCGACGTCGAGTTGCGGCGAGCTGACGCCCAGATCAAAGAGGGCACCGGACAACGAATCAATCGAGAGTGCTGTCATGGCTTCTTCGAGGCGGTCGAATCGGCAGTGATAGATCCGCAACCGATCTCCGAAGCGAGCGAGCCGAGCCTGCGCTGCGGACAGCGCATCTGCGTCTCGATCGATCCCGAGTATCCCGATCTGTGGCCATCGTTCGAGCAGTTGCTCGCTATGGCCACCGCCGCCGAGCGTGGCATCGAGCACGAAACCCGATGGAACA